>CAJQMS010000076.1 GCA_905479505.1 uncultured Burkholderiales Genera incertae sedis bacterium
GTCAAAACGGTGGTTACGGACTTGTTAAATTTTTCTTCCTTCTAACTTTTGCGGCAGCAATTCCCGCCATAATTTCTGGGGGAATTGCTGAGCGTGCCAGATTTTATCCTCAACTGTTCGCGAGCGCCGCTATCGTTGGCGTGGTCTATCCCTTTTTTGAAGGGGTTATTTGGAACGGTAATTTCGGATTTCAGGCCTGGTTGGAAAATAGCTTTGGCGCTCCAATGCGAGATTTTGCGGGGTCTGTAGTGGTTCATGGAATGGGAGGGTGGATTGCGCTTGTTGCAGTGTTGCTCCTCGGTTCCAGAAAAGGCCGTTACAAGCAAAACGGGCGGATTGCGTCTCATCCCCCGTCAAGCATTCCATGGTTAGCACTCGGAGCTTGGATGCTCACAGTGGGATGGTTCGGCTTTAATGTTATGTCCGCACAAACGGTAGACGGCATCAGTGGACTTGTGGCGTTGAATTCTCTCATGGCTATGGTCGGCGGTACATTAGCGGCTCTATTTGTGGGTAGGAATGACCCCGGTTTTGTTCATAACGGGCCTCTCGCTGGATTAGTGGCGGTGTGTGCTGGGTCAGACATCATGCATCCACTGGGTGCGTTGGTGACTGGTGTTATTGCCGGAGCATTATTCGTATCGTTATTTACGGCAACACAGAACAAATGGAAGATCGATGATGTGCTTGGTGTTTGGCCTTTGCATGGGCTTTGCGGAGCTTGGGGAGGAATAGCGGCTGGTATCTTTGGTTTAGAGAGTTTGGGTGGTATGGGTGGTGTTTCCTTTGTTTCTCAATTAATAGGGACTTTAGCGGGAATTTTGGTAGCGCTGATTGGTGGTCTTGTAGTGTATGGGGCCATCAAGGCGGCTGTAGGCATTCGCCTGAGTGAGGAGGATGAATACATGGGTGCTGATTTGGCAATCCATAAGGTGTCTTCTTCGCCCGATAATGAATCAAGTTGGTAGATAAACGCCACTTAATATTTTTTGTCTAGGAGCGTTTATGTAGTTTGGTGATGTCAATCGTTTCTGTATACAAATCAAAACTCCCTTCGTGTTTTGATTTGTAATATTGTTTCAAAGACCTCTTAATGGCCGCAAAGGCGATGTCATCCCACGGGATTGAAGCTTCTTCAAATAAGGCGACTTCAGAACTCTCGGAAGTGGGAGAAAAATTATCATCACTGAGCTTAGCGCGATACAAAAGGTATATTTGATTAATGTGAGGTATATCTATTAGCGAAAAAGCGTCGATGATGGTGGCCGATGCATTTGTTTCTTCTTTGGTCTCTCTGAGCGCACCCTGTTGGGTCGTCTCATTATTTTCTAGGAATCCTGCTGGTAGCGTCCAAAAACCCAAGCGTGGTTCTATCGCTCGCCTACAGAGCAAGACCTTGTTTTCCCATTCGGGTATGCATCCAACGATGACTCTTGGATTTTCATATTGAATGAAATTGCAACTCTCGCATGTCGCTCGAGGTAGATTGTCACCGTCGGGTACTTTAATGGTAATGGGATTTCCGCACTGATTACAGTATTTTATGGTCACGCTATTTCTCTTTGTCAGATACCTCGGTCATATGTAACTATGGCACATTCAGTTAGGTTCTTACCTTTTATTTTGCTAAATGGTAATGTTATTCCAATTGGTTTTTTATTTTAAGTCGTTTAATCATAGGTTATGTTCCGTAAATATTTAAAAAACTTTGCAGTAGTTTGCTTACTGTCGATCGTGACAATAGTGAGCGCCGAGGAAATTCCGAATCAACACGTCGGGACTTGGTCCGGTGCATGGTATGAAGGTATGACAAGTGGAAAACTATGGGTTACTTTTAAGCTTGGTGGGCACGGCTCCATTCGATTTACCAATTTAGATAAATTTGGGGTGTCAGAAACCACAATGTCGTCATTACATTTTTTTGAGAAAGGTGTTAATTTCTCAGCTAATGGGGAGGGCATTCATGACTTTGTAAGTCGGGCGGCCTTTATAGATAAAAACACCCTAAAGGGTAAGGCTGAATTTGACGGGTTAGCCGTTACTTTTCGATTATCTAAAGAATAGACAGCTAATCAGGGCCAGTCGCGCTGTAGAAATTGATAGCTTTAATGTTTAAAGTTCGACGTCAGGTAATGCTTTAATGTAGTCTGCGAGCGCTTCAATTTGCCATGGTTTGAGTTGTTTTCTAAAGCCTGGCATTGGGCTTTTTCCATAAGCAATTTGTTCGATTACTTTTTCTTTTGTTTTGTCTGTGCCTGACAAGCGTGGCCCATCTGCTGCCTTAAGTCCGTATCCCTGATGACACCAACTGCACCTGGAAGCAAACAGTCGTTTGACGGAAAAATTTTCTTTGTACTTAAAATACGTCGGATTGATTTCGGCTGCTGCGATATCTGTTACGTCTTCCTCTGAATGAGCAATTGATACATTTAAAAGTAAGGCGAAAAGCGTAATAAAAACTACACGAACAATCGAGGTTAGCGAAACGTAACTCAACATATGATTCTCCTGCATAAGAAGGCTTCTGAATTCCAACGAATTTTAAATTATTTTTACATTTTAATAAAGCGTTAGTAAAAAAAAATGGGCGGGTTACCCCGCCCAAATTCCGATACATTTCGACTAAATTACTGTCGATTTTTTAGATCAAGTCACCCTAAAGTGCGTAGACCATTAAAGTGCCTGTATCAGTTGACATCGTGTCGAAAGGAGCGCCAAACAATCCAGGGTAGTTACCTGCGACGTGAGAACCCCATCCGGTTACAACGGCAACGTATTGCTTGCCATCAACCATGTAGGTGATAACACCGCCGTGGGCACCAGTCCCCATGTTGGTTTGCCATAGTAGTTTTCCAGACTTTGCATCTCGAGCGTCAAACATACCGTCTGCGCCAGGAACAAAAACCAGATCTCCACCGGTGGACAGAAGAGAAGCAAGTACTGGGTACTTGTACTCAACGCGCCATTTCATCTTTCCGGTTAACGGATCACGAGCCTGAAGTGTTCCGTAGGCCGCATCAACTGGAGTGCCGTCAGCTTTTTGCTTCGGAGCTTTAGATGTCCATGATGCACCGAAATAAGCTTGTCCGGAGAAATCATCTGGACGCTCAGGGTTTACAACCTCGATATCAAAACAGAACTCCTGTGTGAGCATGAAGTGCGTGTTTCTCTTAGGGTTATAAGCACCGGTGTTCCAAGAGATAGCGCCGTCAATGGCTGGACATACGTCAGAGTGCTTACCTTCTGGTAATTCACGACGACCGACCAGACGACCTTCTTTGGTTACGCCTTTGATGTAGTTGTAAGTCTCACCAATCATGTAAGCGTTATTAACCGCTAACTCGTTACCACCACCAACTGAATCAGCATCGTAGACAAAAATGATACCGCCCTTGTTTGGGTGAACCATGTTTCTCTTGCCATCTTGCTCGATCATTAAGAACTCACCCACTGCTGAGTCGAAGTCCCATGCGTCGTGTGGCATTTCTTGGAAATATGCTGATAATTCGCCACTATCTGCATCAAGAACGACTACTGATGAACTATATAAGTTAGTGCCAGGACGTGGTCCATCATTCATCCAATCACCGCCAATATAATCGTAATCAGGTGCTGGGTTAGCTGTTCCCCACCAAACCGTATTGGTTGCCGGATCATAACTACCAGTCATCCAACCACCGCCACCACCGATTTTCCAAGAGTCGTTACCCCAAGAATCACGTGAGCGCTGATCGCCGCCGATGGTGTCGAATTGCCAAGCAACTGACCCACTTTTCGCATCAACTGCGTAAATTGGTCCACAGCAACCTGCAAGCTCACCACCGTTTGCGCCGAGGATGACCATGTCCTTAACGATAACTGGAGCTCCTGTAAAGCCCTTGTTACCTTTGGCCACAGACATGATCTCATTATCCCAAACAACGTCACCGGTTTTCGCGTTTAACGCGATTAGGCGGCCGTCAGTGGTTCCCATGTAAACATTGCCATGACCTATCGCTAATCCACGGTTGTAAGGGTTGTAAAAAGTACCCTCGGCACGTTCTACATCGATCTTCGCAGCGTGTTGCCAAACTGGAGCACCAGTGGCGCCGTCAAGCGCCCAAATCGTTCCTGATGTCGTAGTGTAGTAAACCATGCCATCAACCGCGAGAGGGAAGCCTTGAATGCCTCGCTTGGTCGCAGACGGATTGTGCTGCCATGCAAGTTTCAAGTTTTTAACGTTCCGAGTGTTAATTTGCTTCAATCCACTATGGTGATGACCGGTGAAATCTTTGTGGTACATCATCCAATTAGCGTCATCATTTTGCGCGTTCAGTAAGCGGTCCCAAGTGACATCAGATGCCATGGCTTGGGAAGCGAAACCGACAAACGCAACGGCTGTAATTGCCTTAACGGCAGCCGAGGTTGTCCAACTAGTCATATCTCTCTCCTCAAAATTTAAAAAGATTAATTTATGTATTCGCGAATATATAAAATAATCAATACGATTTTCGGAATGCATCCGTGTCCAATTTCTAACGAATTGATACCTAGGTGAAACGCAATCTTTTGAAAACCTACAATCAATTTAAACCTAGTAAGTATCGGTTTCAATAGCTTTATTTTAAAACATGATGTTTTTAAGTCACTTTATAATGTCTAAAATTTTGATCATTTCAAGGTGGTCGTAATGACTCGCGATTTTGCAATGCAATATAGTCGCTCGGTGTTTTAGTGAGCGACTCGCGTCGTTGTATTTGTATGTGCTACTTTGTGTACTTATCTGTGGATCCAAAAGACAAATACGGCATCACTTTCATGTGATCAAAACAAGGTATATAAAAATATTTATATACTTATAAACATATACTTATATGAATAAGCTTGATTTGATAAAGCAACCATCCGACTTTTTAGTGACACTTGCGACTAGTGAACAAAAAGTAGTGGTTAAATCAGGTGAGTCTCTATTGTCAGCACTTTTGCGACACGGCATTATTTTCCCGTATTCTTGCCAAAGTGGTGACTGCGGTAAGTGCAAGTGTAAATTAATATGCGGCGACGTTAGGTTAGATATTTATTCTGAAACTGCATTGTCAGGTATGGATTTTAAGGACGGATACATACTCGCTTGTCGGGCTAAGCTTTTTTCTGACATCACGATTGTCTATCTCTAGCGTATGTGAAACGCTAGAGGGCTGAATATTTTTCGCTCTGTGTAATAATCGCCAAATATTATTTTTTCTTAATGTCAATGTCCTAAAGCATAGGAAGAATTTTTATGACTTCAAATCAACTTGCCTTTCCGGCTGGGGCTCGAAAACTGATTCCAATTAGCGGGGATCGAAAAAGCTTTCCTGTTAACAGGGTTTTTTGTGTGGGCCGGAATTATGCTGAACATGCTCGTGAGATGGGAAATGACCCTGATCGAGATCCTCCTTTCTTTTTCCTCAAAACGCTAGATGCGTTAGTGCCAGGAGGTGGTCCAGTTCGCTATCCTAGAATGACAAAAGAGTTACATCATGAAATTGAAATGGTGGTGGCTATTGGTTCGCCCGGAGCCGATGTTAGCCCCGAGCTGGCGATGCAGCACGTCTTTGGCTATGCAGTCGGACTTGATTTGACTCGCAGAGATTTGCAGGCAGAAGCGAAGTCATTGAAACGGCCTTGGGATTTTGGCAAATCCTTTGAGCAAGGAGCGCCGATTACCGCGATTACTGAGGTCAATGATTGTGGAGATATGTCAAAGGGAGAAATATCATTATCTGTTAATGATAAAGTTCGGCAGTTGGGAAATTTAAACGAGATGATCTGGGATGTGCCGGAAATCATTGCCTATCTGTCAAGATTTTATTATCTGGAGGCAGGGGATTTAATTTTCACAGGAACTCCGGCTGGGGTCGGCCCTCTCAATTACGGAGACCAACTCATTGGTCGCGTCGATGGGCTTTGTGATTTGTCGGTCAACATAATTTAAAATGGAATTGGACTTTTAGATGGAAGATTTAACCAAGAAAACATGGCTTGAAGCGGCGCTTAACGGTCCTTGGACTCAAAATAGGCAGCCAGGCATTCCGGTGCGCGTTGAAGAAATTGTCCAGCAGGGTATTGATTGCGTCAACGCAGGAGCGGCTATCGTCCATGTGCACGCTTACGACGAGGATACCGGTCAGCAAAACGATGATGTGGACGTCTACAAGAGAATAATTGACGGTATCCGATCAAAGGTAGACGCTGTAGTGTATCCAACAGTTTCCTTACCTGGGATGAATCCAAATGTGGATCGAAGCTCTGTCAAGGAGAGGTTTGCTCACATTGAGTCCTTAGCGAAGGATGGATTTTTAGAGTGGACGGTTCTCGACCCAGGGTCCTCTAATTTTGCTCACTACGATGATTTGAAAGAGGACAAACTTGGGTATGTTCACACAAACCCTGAGTCCGACATACGACATGGTTTACGTATTGCACGAGAATATGGATTGCATCCAAGCTTTGCAGTTTATGAGCCCGGTTTCGCGCGGTTGGGGGCGACTTTGCATTGGCGTGAGGCAACGCCTGATCCCATTTATCGGTTGATGTTTAGCTCCGGTTTTACATTCGGTTTTCCGCCAGAGGACTATGCGATGACCGCATATTTGAATTTGTTGGATCAAGTTGCTCCGGGGTGTAATTGGATGGTGTCTGGCTTGGATGTGAATGTTATTCCACTCATTCCACGGATAGTCATGGAGGGTGGTCACGTTCGTGTCGGATTACAAGATGCGCCGTTTGGATCAGAGAAAACTAATTGTGAACTCGTTGAAGAGGCTGCTAACGCGATAGAGCTGTCAGGTGGAGATTTAGCTAAAGCCGGGGAAGTGCGATTGGCAGCATCTAGCGACAAACTCGAGGCTATGTCCTCAGGTATCTGAAATTGATGCTCAAAAGTCACAGGTCATAAAGGAGTTTGAGTTTGTCGCCAAAACGTGTCGGAATTACGATGGGAGATCCGTCTGGGATCGGGCCAGAGATCATCGTGAGAACATTAAATGAGATGCAACCCGAAAAAAGATCGCAAAATATTGTGATTGGTAACATCAAGTTCCTTGAGCGCGCGAACGATATGGTTGGGTCGGACTTGGAATTCTGTGATTCTTTATCTGTCGATCCGGGCGTTGTTCCTGTGGTTCATATTGAGACGATTGGCGCCGATTCCATCAAAGATGGCGTAGTTAACGCCGGTTCTGGAGAGGCCGTATATCGTTATGTAAGAGAAGCCTCATCTTTAATATCAGACGACAAGATTGCTGCGATAGTAACTGCACCATTAAGTAAATCCGCAATGCACATGGCCGGTCACAAATATGATGGGCATACGGAGTTATTGGCAGAGTTAACCGGTGCACCTGCGACTTATATGCTTCTCGCCGGCCCCCGGCTCAGTGCAATCCACGTCACCACTCATACCTCACTCGCTAATGCAGCTGTCGACCCCACCATACGCCGAGTGCTGGATACCATTCGTATCGGGAACCAGCACTTTAAAGACGTAGGTTATGCCAGTCCAAGACTTGCTGTCGCAGGCCTTAATCCACACTGTGGAGAAGGAGGGCTGTTTGGAGATGAGGAAGCTAAACGGCTAATTCCCGCGGTGGCGCAGGCGAAGGCGGAGGGTATCAATGTTGAGGGTCCCATATCCGGAGATACTGTGTTTTATCGGGCTCTAAACGGGGAGTTCGATTTGGTTGTTGCTCAGTATCATGATCAAGGCCATATTCCTACGAAACTCATAGGATTTAACGAAACCGTTAATGTCAGTTTAGGATTGCCAATTTGTCGTACTTCGGTCGATCATGGAACGGCTTTTGATATTGCTTGGAAGGGGATAGCGGACCACACCAATATGACCGCCGCTATTGCTTACGCCCACAAGATTTTAAAAATTAATGATTAATTAAAAAATATTTAAGTTAGCATTCCGGTTTATCGAAATCAGCTCTTTAAACCTGTTTTTAATTTGATGTCAGAGTGAAGTATTTCGTAATGAGATACTGAGGCGAAAGTTGCCTTTAGCCTCATGACTCATTCGGGTGAGAGAAGTATAAAAAATACCAGGTAGTTTATAATTTCACTTCGAGGTAAACATCGTAGTCTTGTCATGACTGAGGAGCCAAAATTGAAAGTCATTACGTTCATCATCGCCATTTTGATTGTGACAGCATCGCCTGTGACTTTTGCGGAAAAGCCCGAAATACTCAAATACCGCGGTGTTCAGTATGTCTCGGGCGGCATGAATGAGTTAGAGCGCACACAAATGGATAATTTGGCGTCCCGGTTTCCGATGCATCTGGTGCTCACCTCTGCGGTGGAGGAAGGCCCGATATCCGGTGTTCTGGTAACCGTGAAGGACCTATCTGGGGACATCGTATTAGAGCAAGAGTCTCGTGGCCCTCTATTTTTTGTAGAGGTTGTCGGCGGTCGATACACCGTCCAAGCAACTTACAATGGACAAACCCTGACTGAAACCAAAGATTTAACCGGCAGACGTTATTTGAGGCTGCGTTTTAAATTTACGCAATAACCTCAGTTATTGACAGACTAAATTATAGAAGGAGTGAAGTATGAGGAGTGTTCGTCTACCTGGGCAGCAAATTTTGTTAGCCCTTTTATTAGTTTGCCTCGGTGCTCAAGCTTGGGCAGGAGGCTCAGCTCGCAGGGAGCAAATGGTAGCTGACTACACCCATTGTGATTGGACTGACGAAA
This sequence comes from uncultured Burkholderiales Genera incertae sedis bacterium, assembly GCA_905479505.1. GTDB lineage: Bacteria > Pseudomonadota > Gammaproteobacteria > Burkholderiales > Eutrophovitaceae > Eutrophovita. The sequence continues at coordinate 8,722 of CAJQMS010000076.1, forward strand.
TGGGACAGCAGTTATATCAATGCATACAAGATAACAATGGATTCAGTACCTTGTGGTGTTTCAATACAACGATTGAGGAGAGTTGTGATAAAAATTTCGCTGCTAAGACTAACTTGGATTCGACGATCGCTCAAAACGATACGGGTCAGGAGAATGACTTAGACAATGCCGCGACAACGGATCAAGGGGTTTACGACCAGGCGATGGATAGAGAGTACAAGATGTACCAGTTCAGGGATTGTCCTTACACTCATGAGATGGGCGAACATACGATGGAGTGTATCAAGGAATTCGATGGGTTTAATGCTCACGGCTGCTTTCAAGATTCAGTGAAACTATTTTGTCCGCAGGAGGATAATTAGTATGCAGCTGAGAAGGCTGACCTGTCTGAGATGACTTAACTTCTTATCTGCTTAAAAAGACTTGATTCTCGGCTATAGAAGCCCTCGGTATGAAAGGTTTCTGGAAAACCAAAATGTTCATAATCGAGGTGGTGACACAGCTCGTGGAGGAGTGTCCTTAAAAAGCTCTTAAAAGCGACAACTTTTTTGTGCTTAGCTGTCCGCATCCAAACCTGAATTTTCGCGGGTTGACCGTCATCTTCAGGCAAATACAGTCCATGCAACTCACCCCAGTCATCAGACGGTCTGACGCTAAGCACTTGTACTTTTAATCGAGGTGATTTGATTTGCCGGACGATTTCGTCAGCTAGTAATTGGCACCTGGCTTCGATTTGGGTTAAATCTTCTTTTTTTAAAAAGCTCTCAAGCTCGTCAGTGATTTTGCTTAACTGAGTGACATCTCGAAGGGTTAATCTTTTAATGTCATCACTTTGGCGGTAAATACTCTGTTGTCGTGATGTCAGACGGTTATAAAAATTGAAAACCACGGATGTCACCTTTGTTAATTAATCCTGGAAACTTTAGATTACTACACGCGTTTGAATGGTGTGCGAATAGTTAAATCGTCGCGGTAATCATTAACTGCATTACCCTCCCGATCTAGGAAGTTTTCAACTGCGTCTGAAAATTGTGGATGTGCTAACCAATGAGCGGAATCTGTTGCCGCCACTTCCAATCCGCGAGACAATTTGTGCTCTCCTTGAGCGCCTCCCTCAAACCTTGAGTACTTATTAGCGATTGCATACTCGATGGCTTGATAGTAACAAGTCTCAAAATGCAGCCCTGGAATGTAGGTTTTTGCACCCCAGTAGCGTCCTAAAATAGTATCGTTACTGAGTATATTCAACGCAGCTGCAATTCTTTGTCCAGACTGATGAGCAATGACTAATAATATTTTTCTGCCGATTTTTCTTTTCAGCTCTAAAAAAAAATCTAAGCTGAGATAGGGGTTAGAACCTCGTATTGCGTACGTATGTTGGTAACAATCATAAAAGAATTCCCAATCCACATCGCTTGCTTCATCCCCAGACATAACATTGAACTGCAGATTATTTTCAATAAGCTTTTTTCGTTCCTGTTTTATTTTTTTTCTTTTGACGGACTTCATGGTCGACAAGAAGTGGTCAAAACTCTCATAGTCTTGATTGCACCAGTGAAACTGAATAGATTTACGATGCAGACATCCGGCTTGTTCCCAAATTTTCAAGTCATTCGGTTCGGGGTATAAGCTGTGGAAGGACGAGAATGCATTATCTTTAGCGAATGAAAGCGTCGCCGCCGCCAGTTCCTGTTTGATCCCTTGGTTGGAGGCTAGCAATCTAGGTCCAGTGGTGGGTGTAAACGGGATCGCAGAAACGAGCTTTGGATAATAGTCTAGGCCTGACCGATGATACGCATCCGCCCAGGCCCAATCAAAGATATACTCTCCGTATGAATGAGTCTTGATATAGAGAGGAACGGCGCC
>CAJQMS010000077.1 GCA_905479505.1 uncultured Burkholderiales Genera incertae sedis bacterium
GACTAACTGGCAATCGAATAGGTATACGCGCTTCTTTACCTTCCCATAGTGCTTGTAAAAAGGTCCACTCTCTTTTGTACTGGATTTCTGCGGGGCCTAGTTGGCCGTAGTGGTTGAGTAATCCAGAAAAAAGAACGGGTTGATAAGAGAAATCAATTTTTTTATTCATGTCGCGATTGATTTCCTTGAAAGCGAGATAGGCGTAGGGTGAAATAAAATCAAAGTACATTGTGATATTTGGCATGTATTCAGCTCCCTATAAAATGTCCCCTTAACAATTTCAAATGTTACTGAGACAACACGGTAAGAAGAAAGAATGATAACCTTGAATCTTTAATAAATTCAATGTTCAACGACCGTTTAACTCGGCCAGAAGAGGGCTTTAAACTTAAAATCGTGATGTCAAAAAATCTCAAATCCTTCGGTAGGGCAGAATTTGCGAGTAATGTGTGCCGATTTCTGACGCATGATGCCCTTCCCAGACGGGCTGAATTTGTTTCATTTCAAGAAAACTCAACAAGGTTCCTGGGGATTTTCTTCAGAGGCGACGTCGACAGCCAATGTTAGATGTAGAGGGGTTGAGTTTTGCTAGAGGTAAAAATACCTTGTTCAAGTCTTTGAGCTTTTCGTTAAAGGCGGGCAGCGCTTTGCGTGTGACCGGCTCAAACGGCTCCGGAAAGACCTCCTTACTCAGGTTGTTAGCGGGGTTGTCTAGACCTGATGAGGGCGAAATTCTGTGGTGTGGAGAGGCAATAAGAAAAAATTACGGTGACTTCGTGAGGTCAGTAAATTTCCTAGGGCATGACGATGGATTAAAAAACCAGCTTACTGCAACCGAGAATTTAAAGCTTATGTTGCCATTGCTCGGAACTAGTCCCAGTGCGAGTGAAGTGGTAGCGGCTTTAGAAGAGGCTGGACTCGATTCGGTGAAAGACCGGGCCGTGATGCATATGTCTGCGGGACAGAAGCGAAGAGTAGCTCTAGCTCGAACGGACTTTATGAAACACCGGGCGCTTTGGATTCTTGATGAGCCATTTACGTCGTTGGATGTTACAGCGGTTACGGCTTTAGTGGTAAAGCTCAAACGGCATATTCAATTCGGTGGCTTGCTCGTTTTCACTACGCATCAAGACCTAGATGTAATCCCCGACGCAAATAGCCTGAGTTTGGATTGATTGTGAACAACGCGTTTTGGTCACTTCTTCGTAAAGAGCTGCTTTTAGCCGTGAGGCAAAAAACAGATGTAGTCACTGTTTTATTCTTTTTTTTGATAGTGTCGAGCTTGTTCCCCTTTGCTGTTGGACCTGAAAGCAACACCTTAAAGCTTATCGGTCCAGGAGTTATTTGGGTGGGGGCACTTTTGTGTTCTTTACTCGCACTCCATCGGGTATTCGAGGCTGATTATAACGATGGTTCTCTTGAACATTTGATATTAAGTGGTGAGCCATTGACTATCTTGGTGCTCGCAAAAATCATCTCACATTGGTTGATAACGGGATTGCCGGTCGTGATTGTCGCACCGTTAATTGGAATTCAGTTTGGGTTGCCGCCACAAAGCCTACTGCTTCTGTTAGGAACCTTGTTGTTAGGAACGCCAGTACTCTCGTTGATCGGATCCATTGGCGCCGGATTGACCCTTGGCGTTCGGGGTGGGTCCGCTTTGACATCGATACTCATTCTTCCATTTTACGTGCCAATCTTAATTTTCGGTGCTGGGGCGGTCGTAGCAGACCTTCAAGGCCTCACAATTGATGGCCACATATCAATTTTGGTTGCGATGCTTTGCTTATCAGTGGCATTGGCGCCCTTGGCAATCGCTGGTGCTATCAAAATTGCTTTAGAATAATGGGTTAACTATAACGGTTAAGGTATTTAATTTACGCGGTCGACTAAGGGTCGCTTGGTACAGTCAAAATCTTATGAGTTTCTGGAAGTATTCTTCACCGCAATATTTTTATCCGCTGGCAAAAAAACTCGCCTCAATTTTTTTTGTGTTAGCGATCTGCCTAACCGTTTGGGGGCTGTATATCGGCTTCTTTGTGGCGCCAACAGATTTTCAGCAAGGGGAGTCGTAGCGAATCATCTTTATCCATGTACCTGCTGCGTGGATGTCAATGTTTATTTATTTGATGATGTCTTTTTGGGCAGGGATCGGCTTAGTTATGAATACACGGCTCTCGTCGATGATGGCGCATGCACTCGCGCCGACAGGCGCGATGATGACTTTCATCGCGTTATGGACCGGTGCGCTCTGGGGTCGGCCTACTTGGGGAGCCTGGTGGGTATGGGATGCTCGGCTTACGTCAGAGCTAATTTTGCTTTTTTTGTACATAGGCTACATGGCACTCCGCTCATCCATTGAGGATCCAAGGCGAGGCGACAAGGCTTCAGCTATTTTGGCTCTTGTCGGTGTTGTGAATGTCCCTATTATTTATTTTTCAGTCCAGTGGTGGAACACTCTCCATCAAGGCGCGTCAGTGAGTTTTACAAAATCCCCAAGTATGGCGTCAAGTATGTTATCCGGTATGTTGGTCATGGCGCTCGCGTTTTGGATGTACTCGATAGCGGTATCCCTTATAAGGGTGAGAAAAATAATCAGAGACAGAGAGAGCAATACCGGTTGGCTGAATGAATCGAAAGGGGCGGGTTAAATGCAGTGGGGTAGTCTTTCGGAATTTTTGGCCATGGGCGGCTACGGGTTGTATGTTTGGGGCTCCTATCTCGTAACGGGCTTGTGCATCTTGATCGAACTTTTTAGTCTTCGAAAAAATTGATGAACTCATGCTCTGAATGCGTGTCTATATAATCGTTAATCTGCTCGGAAAGTAAAATGAAACCACGTCATAAACGCCTAATTTTAGTGCTGCTGGCCCTCGCGCTGATCGGGGTGGGAGCTTCATTTGTATTGAAAGCGTTTCGCAGTAACTTAGTCTTTTTTTACACGCCAACAGAGGTTTTTGCAGGAAAAGTCCCCGACGGGCAGGCGTTTCGGATTGGAGGAATGGTTTTGGAAGATAGTCTGCAGAGACAAAATGACGGAATAACCGTGCAGTTCGAGGTAACCGACTCAATCGAAAACGTACCCGTGCAATATACGGGGATACTGCCAGATTTGTTTCAAGAGGGGAAAGGCGTGGTCGCTCAGGGTCGTTTAAATGCAGGCGGAATTTTTGTCGCTGATCAGGTATTAGCCAAACACGATGAAAACTACATGCCACCGGAGGCTGCGGAAGCCATGGAGAGAGCCCGAAAAATCAAGATGGAAAGCAAATGAGTTTAGCTGCAATTTTTTTGGTCACTGAATTTGGAAAGGTGGTGGGTTTTGGTTCCTGAGGTCGGACATTTTGCGATCATTTTAGCTCTATGCGTGGCGTCTGCGCAGGCTTTTTTCTCCCTCGTGGGGGCAGTGAGAGGACACGTCAACTGGATGGCGGTCTCTCGACCATCTGCATACATTTTATTTTTTTTGACGGCCTTTGGATTCTGCTGTCTGGTTATCTCATTTTTAACAAATGATTTTTCTGTTTTAAACGTCGCCTCAAATTCGAATTCGCAGCTACCGTGGGCTTATCGACTCGCCGCAAGTTGGGGCAGTCACGAGGGATCGCTTCTACTTTGGGTTTTGATGTTGTCGGGATGGATGGCGGCGGTGGCACGGTTCAGTAAAGGGGTACCCGCTGATATGCTGTCGTTGATTTTAGGGGTGATGGCTTTAGTGGCCATCGGTTTTTACTCTTTTCTTTTGCTCACTTCTAATCCGTTCGATCGCTTGCTTCCCCCTGCGCTGGATGGTCGGGATTTGAACCCATTGCTGCAAGACCCTGGAATGGTGATTCATCCACCAATGCTCTATATGGGCTATGTTGGGTTTTCAGTAGTTTTCGCGTTTGCGATTGCCGCGCTCATCAGCGGTCGGCTCGATACGACATGGGCCAGGTGGTCAAGACCTTGGACGACCATTGCTTGGGCCTTTTTGACAGTTGGCATCGCGCTTGGTAGCTGGTGGGCCTACTATGAGCTGGGTTGGGGCGGTTGGTGGTTTTGGGATCCAGTCGAGAATGCTTCTTTCATGCCATGGCTATGTGGCACAGCACTGATGCACTCTCTGCTTGTTACAGAGAAGCGAGGCAGTTTCAAAATTTGGACAGTGCTCCTTGCAATTATCACCTTCTCATTGTCTTTGCTTGGTACGTTTTTGGTCCGGTCCGGCGTTTTAACGTCCGTACACGCGTTCGCCACAGACCCTGAACGTGGTGTTTTTATTCTCGGATTTCTGGTATTTGTCGTAGGGGCATCGCTTGCACTGTTCGCCTGGAGAGCGCCGAAGGTCGGACTGGGCGGTAAGTTTGACTTAATATCTCGCGAGTCGGCGCTTTTGGCTAACAATGTATTGTTGGTGGTCGCGGCGGCCTCGGTACTTTTGGGGACTCTCTATCCCTTATTTTTGGACGCTTTAGGCTTTGGAAAAATCTCCGTTGGTCCTCCTTATTTTGATGCGGTCTTTATTCCAATCATGGCGCCAGCCATGTTTTTAATGGGGATAGGTCCGATCGCTCGATGGAAAAAATCTTCGGTACCAGATTTAGCGGCGAGGTTAAAGTGGGCGTTTTTTACGGCAATAGTTTCTGCTCTTCTGATTCCTTTCGTCATGGGCGACTGGAGCT
>CAJQMS010000078.1 GCA_905479505.1 uncultured Burkholderiales Genera incertae sedis bacterium
TAAAGTTGCTATTGCCGCTTGCGAGCAGAGTGGAAGAACCCGCATCCCTAAAATCGAAACATTCCAATCACTTGAAAGCTTAATTTCTGGACCATCAGCGTCTGAGCCCACGGAAGCGAAACTAATCCTCTGTCCAAAAGGCTCAAAAACTATTGAAATCATAACGCGTCCACCAGAAAGGGTGGTTATCGCGGTTGGGCCAGAAGGAGGATTTACCAAGCAAGAAGTCGCATCAGCAATATCGTGTGGCTTTTCAGATATCCGGCTAGGACCTAGAACTCTTCGCACGGAAACCGCTGGGATAAGCCTAATTGCGGGTATCCAAACCCTTTGGGGGGACTTCTAGTCTCAGAAAAGTTATACTTTGCCAAACATTTAACATCATTACCATTACATAGAGAACGAGACATTATGGAAATTAACAACAATACTGTGATTGTGACCGGCGGGGCCTCTGGACTTGGAGCAGCAACTGCTGAAATGATCGTCGCGCAAGGTGGCAACGTAATCATTGCAGACATGAATACCCAGGCGGGAAGTGCTCTCGCAACGAAGCTTGGTGATTCAGCAAACTTCATAGAATGCGATGTCACGAAAGAAGACCATGCCCATGCCACTGTTGATTTAGCAAAAACAAATTTTGGGGGCCTGCAAGGGCTGGTCAATTGCGCAGGAATTGCTATCGGAGAAAAAACTATTGGCAAAAATGGACCGCATCGACTTGAAACGTTTACGCGCGTGATTAGCATCAACCTTATTGGTTCATTTAATATGTTAAGAATTGCAGCTGATGCAATGTCCAAACAGGAACCCAATATCGAAGGTGAAAGAGGAGTAATCATCAATACAGCCTCAGTGGCAGCTTTCGATGGACAGATTGGTCAGGCAGCATATTCAGCATCAAAAGGTGGTTTAGCGGGGATGACGCTACCTATCGCTCGCGACCTTTCAAGGAGCGGCATACGCGTCATGACAATAGCTCCTGGAATTTTTGAAACGGCGATGCTCATGGGTATGCCAAAAGATGTGCAAGACTCCCTTGGGCAACAAGTTCCGTTCCCATCCAGACTTGGTCGGCCACATGAGTATGCTGGACTCGTCCAAAGTATTTTTAACAATGTGATGCTAAACGGGGAAACCATCAGGCTCGACGGCTCCATTAGGATGACTCCGAAATAGCAGTAATTGAAATGGCATGAACCCTTCAAACGAATTCGTTTCTTGGTTTAGGTCTGCGGCGCCCTATATAAGGACGTTTAGCGGCCAAACATTCGTTATTGCATTCGATGGCCACATGGTCGAGGAAGGCAACTTTACAGACCTCACACATGATATAAATTTACTCGTTAGTGTCGGGGTCAAAGTCGTCCTGGTGCATGGAGTGAGACCTCAAATAGAACGCGCCGTTAAACAGCAGAAGCTCAAATCGAATTTCTGTGAAGGCATCAGAATCACAGACGTAGAAACACTCTCTGTCGTTAAAGAGGCGAATGGTCGACTCCGCCTAGAGATCGAAGCGCTTCTATCCATGGGACTTCCCAATACTCCCCTCGTAGGCAGCCCAATCAGGGTTACCTCCGGAAATTTTGTTATGGCTCGACCGCGAGGAATCATTAATGGAGTGGATATGCTCTACTCTGGAGAAGTTAGAAAGGTTAGGGCTGACGCCATAAATAGACGATTAAACGACGGAGAATTAGTTCTAGTCGCGCCCTTAGGTTATTCAGCTACCGGTGAGATTTTTAACCTCACACATGAGGAAGTCGCAACTGATGTCGCAATTTCCATAGAAGCCAATAAGCTGATCTACCTGGGTGAGGAATCAGGTCTGAAAGACAAAAAAGGTGCACTAATTAAGGAGCTCACGACGTCGTTCATAAAAAAACAATTAATTAATTCCATTAACGAGCCAGCCCAAAAAAGGATTTGGAGAAATTTAATTAAAGCCTCTGAAAACGGGGTGGATCGAATTCACCTTGTGGATAGAAAAATAAACGGTGGCATACTACTCGAGCTGTTTACGCATGAAGGCATTGGTACAATGCTTAGCCGAGACCCATTAGAGAAAATACGAGCTGCGACTCTTGAAGATATTGGAGGCATACTGAGTCTGATAGAACCTTTAGAGAATCAGGGCGTTTTGGTAAAGCGACCCCGAGAGACACTTGAAACAGAGATCGACAAATTCACTGTTGTCGAGCACGACGGTCTCATCGTCGGCTGTGTGGCACTTAATCCGTTCCACAAAACAAAAAATGGCGAACTAGCCTGCCTCGCCGTTCATCGTGACTTTCAAAATACCGGCGTAGGCGAAAGACTTTTAAAAACCATCGAAACAAACTGTGCCAGTCAAATGTTTATTGATATTTTCGTCTTAACGACGCAATCATCACACTGGTTCATGGAGAACGGGTTTGAAAAAACAACCTTAAGCTCGCTTCCTGCCGAAAAAACAAAACTCTATAATTATCAAAGAAATTCTGAAATTTACGTCAAAACACTTAAACAAACTTTATAAGCGCCATTAAAATGACAGAAACTATTACTTGCATCAAGTTGGGTCCTGACCAAGCGGCAATGGGCCGGCCTCCGTTCCCAGGTCCTTTGGGTGAGCGTATTTTCGAAAACGTATCTTTAAAAGCATGGCAAGTTTGGTTGGAACAGCAAAAAATGCTGGTCAACGAAAATCGACTTAATCTTGCGGATCCTGAAGCCAGGAAATACTTAAAGGAACAAACTGAGAACTATTTTTTTGGAGATGGCGCAGACAGCGCACAGGGATTTGTGCCTGTCAAGTGAGTTGAGTTCTTACTATTCAGGCTTCGGCATCAGCTGTTTGCTTCGCGCTTTATATCTTCAATAGAAAAGTGCCTCACGTCCTTTCCTTTCACAATATAAATGACATATTCCGCAATATTCTTCGCGTGATCCCCAATCCGCTCGATCGCCTTAGCGATAAATAGCATCTCGATAGACATAGATATCGTCCGAGGGTCTTCCATCATCATCGTAATCAACTGCCGCAAAATTGCCTTAAATTCCTCGTCAACAACATTATCCTTCGCAATGACCTCAGCGGTAAGTGACGCATCAAGACGAGCAAAGGCATCTAAAGCTTTTCTCAACATGCCCACACTAACATCGGACATATGTCGAATTTCAGTCGTCCGTGGCAAACGAATTCGATCGTCTGAGTAGATCAATTTTGTCATTCGCGCTATCTTGTCCGCCTCATCACCGATTCGTTCTAGATCCGTAATAGTCTTTTCAAATGACATCAGCAAACGTAAATCCCCTGCTGCAGGTTGGCGTAACGCGATAACA
>CAJQMS010000079.1 GCA_905479505.1 uncultured Burkholderiales Genera incertae sedis bacterium
ACAATGCTGATAGACACAAACAACAATCTATGGTTGTTGTTCCGACTGACACCCCTGGAGTGACCATAGAGAGGGCATTAACTGTGTTCGGTTTCGATGACGTGCCGCACGGCCATATGGAAGTGTCTTTGAAAAATGTTAGAGTGCCCGCTAGAAATGTTCTCTTGGGTGATGGGCGCGGTTTTGAGATTGCGCAGGGTCGTCTTGGGCCAGGGCGTATCCATCATTGTATGAGGATTATCGGGCAGGCTGAGCGAGCATTGGAGTTCATGATTCGTAGGCTGAATTCGAGAGTGGCCTTTGGAAAGCCAATCTCACAACAGTCGGTTTGGCACGAGCGTATTGCGGAATCAAGAATTATGATTGATCAAGCCCGTTTGTTAACCTTAAAGGCCGCGCACATGATGGACACGGTGGGCAATAAAGAAGCCAAAAAAGAAATAGGAATGATTAAAGTTATAGCGCCTAATATGGCTCAACAGATTATCGATTGGGCGATTCAAGCGCACGGTGGAGGTGGGGTTTCTCAAGATTTTCCGCTGTCGTTTATGTGGTCTTGGAACCGCACTATGCGTTTAGCTGACGGGCCAGATGAAGTGCATAGAGCCCAAGTCGCGAGGCTGGAGCTGAAAAAGTACCTGTAATTCCTAAATTTTCAATTTATTTTTGTAAAATCTCCAATTTTTTGGAGATTTTTTTTTGGGCATAATAATTCACTTAGGGTTTGCCGTTCATCGTTTTTCGTTAACATCTCAGAGAGCTGAGTAGGTTAAAAAAATTTGATAGTTGTGGATGTAGGATGATTTGAGATCTACGCAGTCGACCCGAGAGAATTTGTCTTTAATGACATTAATAATGCGGCGCATTTGAACTAAAATAATGGATTTAGAGCTATATTATTGCGCCGCAATAGACCTGCTATCACATCTATTTTTGAGGTATGCGTTGGCTGTTTTCTTGCGCTCTGATTTTAAGCTTCGAAGAGAGGCCGGCTTAAAGATTTAGCTTTCCTGAAATTTAGTGCAATGAGTCATGGACACATTGTGCATACTTTTAAATGCGAATGAGAATCATTAACTATAACCCTTTAAAAACAAGAGTTTCAGTGCTTGTAACCTTTCGCCTATTCATGTATTTTTCATTTGTAACTTTTTATTTAGTTGTTACATCCCTATACAAACCTAAAGCTTCGAAAGGGGGAGTTTTAATATGAAAGTCAGTTTTAAAGTAAATGGTAAGAGCGAAACTGTAGAGGTTTCGTCAGACACACCATTACTATGGGTTCTTCGCGATACACTCGGTTATACGGGTACAAAGTTCGGTTGCGGAAAAGCTCTATGTGGTGCGTGTACAGTTCATCTAAACGGTCGTGCGGTTCGTTCCTGTCAAACACAGATAGGTTCTATAGCTGGTTCGGATGTGACAACCATCGAAGGTCTTGGTGGAAATCATAAGGTCCAGCGTGCATGGGAAGCTTTAGATGTTCCTCAGTGTGGATATTGTCAGCCAGGGCAAATGATGTCTGCCTCAGCACTCTTGTCCACTAACAAAAATCCTTCAGATGAGGATATTGATGCGTTCATGTCGGGCAACCTTTGCCGATGTGGTACTTATCCTCGAATCCGCGCTGCTATTAAAGCCGCGGCGAAGATGTCCTAAAGGGGGGAACGAGACATGGAAAAAATAGTTAAAAATGAAGCTCGTCGTGACTTCCTGAAAGTCAGTGGATCAGCTGCCGGCGGTTTAGCTTTGGCGTTTTATATGCCAACAGCACGAATGGCTCAAGCTGCTGACGGTGGTAGCCCAAATGCTTGGGTAAAAATCGCTGCTGACAACACAGTAACCATTATGGTTGCTCGTTCAGAAATGGGTCAGGACGTTTACACTTCAATGCCTATGCTAGTTGCTGAGGAACTTGAAGTTGATATAAATGCTGTTCAGGTTGAGTTTGCACCACCAGCCGAGGTTTACATTAACTCGCTTCTCGGTGGTCAACTTACTGGCGGTTCGACAGCGGTTCGTGACGGTTGGGAAAAGCTACGTAAAGCAGGTGCTTCTGCTCGCATGATGTTAGTTGCTGCTGCAGCTGATAACTGGGGCGTTGACGCAAGCAAGTGTAGTGCAGCCAACGGAATGGTCAAGGGACCTGGTGGAAAGAAGGCAACTTACGGTTCAGTAGCCGCTAAGGCGTCTACAATGGAAGTTCCTAAGGAAGTGCCATTGAAGCCAGCTAGCCAATTCAAAGTTGTTGGTAAAACAAAGCAAAAGCGTCTTGATACTGCAATGAAAGTTCGCGGTACAGCCGGATTTGGAATTGATACTGTCGTACCTGGTATGAAGTACGCAGCAGTCGCAATGCCTCCAATGATGGGTGGTAGCTTGATCTCTTATGATGATGCTCGCGCGAAAAAGATGCCTGGTGTTCACTCAGTCGTTCAATACAGTCGTGGCGTAGCCGTAGTCGCAAATGACTATTGGACTGCGAAAAAAGCTGTAGCTACTCTTGATCCTCAGTGGGATGCAGGTCCGAATGCAGATTTGGACATGACCAGCTTGTGGAGCAAGATGGAAGATGCTTCAAACGGTGCTGGTGCAGTTTTCCGTGAAAGTGGAAATGCAGACCAAGGTTTAGCTCAAGCAGATAAGATGATTACTGCGGAGTACCGCTTACCTTTCCAGTCGCACGCACCACTTGAGCCTCAAAACACAACAGCTCATGTTACTGCTGACAAGGCCGTGATCATTACGCCTACTCAGTTCCAACAGTTAGTTCCTCACGTTGTAGCGGGAGCTACTGGTCTTAAGCCTGAGCAGGTAGAAGTGCAAACAACCTTCCTCGGTGGCGGTTTTGGACGACGTGTTGAAGTTGACTACTGTATTGATGCTGCTGAGATTTCACAGGCGGCAGGTGTACCAGTGAAGATGGTTTGGTCTCGTGAAGATGATATGACACATGACTCATATCGTCCCGCAGGCATTTACAAGCTAACTGCTGGTGTAGACGCAAACGGTAAGCTACAAGCGCTTAAGTTTAAGTCAACCAGTCCTTCAATTTCTTCTCGGTTGTTCCCAAGTATCGTGAAAGATGGTGTTGATCCCTTCGCAGTTGAGGGTATCGATAACTTCCCATACCTAGCTGATGCCGGTATGAACTTTAGTTATGTTATGCATGACACTGGAGTTCAGGTCGGATACTGGCGTGGTGTGTCGCATAACTTGAACGCTGTTGCTTTGGAGTGCTTTATTGACGAGCTAGCGAAAAACGCTGGTGCTGATCCAATTCAGTACCGAATCGATATGCTCGATATGGGTTCTACCAAGCACGCTTGGTCTGGTCTATCTGCTGGTGTTCCAGTTGGTGCCAGAATGAAGACAGTGTTGGAAGAAGTTAAGAAGAAATCTAGATTCGGTAAGAAGATGCCAGCTGGAAAAGGCCAAGGCGTAGCGGTAATGGAGGGTTACAACACCGTTATTGCTATTGTGGCTGAAGTCACTGTTGACTCTACAATGGATGTGACTGTAGATAAAGTGACGGCTGTCGTTGACGGTGGTACGTTAATTCACCCAGATCAAGCACTCGCACAGATCCAAGGTTCAATCAACTTTGGTCAGGGCGCAGGAATGATCAGTGAAATTACGGTTAAGAACGGTACAGTCCAGCAAGATAATTTTGATGGATACCGAGCCGTACGTATCAACGAAACACCAAAAGTTATGGACGTCCACTTCGTTAAGAGCGATGGCGCACCAGGCGGTCTTGGTGAACCAGCAACCGCGGTTATCGTGCCAGCACTTGCTAACGCAATTCATGCTGCATCAGGTAAACGTGTACGTACATTCCCTGCACTTCCAGAGAATGTTGCGGCTGGCTAATATAAGGCGTTACCAGGATCCGGAAACCTTGGTTTCTGGATCCGATTAGTTCAGAAAACCCCCAGTCAAACTGGGGGTTTTTTTTAACTAAAAGTTTCATTACATATTGAATAAAAGTTAATCAAAATTAGAAATTAATAAAGACATGGATAGCGTAGATTTACAAGTACTTAAGACGAGTCTTGAATGGCGGTCAGAAGGTCATGACGTCATTTTAGGGACCATAGTTCAGACCTGGGGATCATCTCCGCGTCCTCCAGGTGCAATGCTGGCCATCCGAGATGATGGTTTAGTGTCAGGCTCAATCTCAGGTGGATGCATAGAGGACGACATGATCAACAAAGTAAGGGACCGGTCCCTTGAGGTTGATAAACCGAGCGTCGTGACATACGGTATTAGTAAAGAGGAGGCAAACCGTTTTGGTCTTCCTTGTGGTGGCACCTTGCAAGTTGTTTTAGAAAAAATTAGCGATGATCAGAGCTTTAGAGAGTTACTGGATCGAGTTGAGCGTCACGAGCTAGTTTGTCGATCTTTGGTCATCACAACTGGTGACGTAGCACTGAGTCAAGCATTATCAACCGATGAACTCTCGTTTGATGGCGAGACCCTGAGATGCGTTTATGGACCACGATGGCGTTTAATCATCATTGGTGCTGGTCAGTTGTCGACTTATGTTGCTCAGATGGCTAAGGCACTTGATTATCATGTGATCGTTTGTGACCCACGCGCTGAATACGCTGATACTTGGGATGTTCCAGGCACCGTTCTCTCCCGGGAGATGCCCGACGACTTAGTAGTAGCACTTAAACTGGATGCTCATTCGGCAGTAGTCGCGGTAACCCATGACCCTAAACTCGACGACTTAGCGTTATTGGAGGCCTTAAAATCTCCATCTTTCTATGTTGGTGCCCTCGGTTCGCGTTTAAATAGTCAAAACCGCCGAGAACGATTACTGCTTTTCGATTTGAGTGAATCGGAAATTAATCTTTTGCATGGCCCAGTAGGATTAAGAATTGGCAGTAAAACGCCTCCGGAAATTGCTGTTTCAATATTGGCCGAAATAACTGCTGTGCGTCATGGCGTGGAACTGGACACTGTTGGTCTCGTTGACGGTAAAGAGGTTAGCGCCGATGCCTCCACCTCAGTTTGTGCCGTCTAAGGTGGTAGTATATTGCCAAACAATTTTATTGGAATTTAACGCTTAGGAGTTATAAATGAGATTAGAAGGTAAAGTGGCCATAGTCACAGGTGGCGGCTCAGGTTTTGGTGAGGGAATTGCTACGCGGTTTGCGCAAGAGGGATGCCAAGTAATCGTCAATGATATTAATGTGGATGGTGGAAATCGGGTGGCACAGGAGATTAAGAATTCGGGCGGACAAGCGGTTTTTTGTGAGGGCAATGTGGGTTCTAGTTCTGACTGGGCGGACTTGCTAAGCTGCTCTCTTGATCACTTTGGAAAACTTGATATCGTCGTAAACAATGCTGGGACAACACACCGAAATAAATCTATGATAGAAGTCACAGACGAAGAATTTGATCTCGTCTACGACGTGAATGTTAAGGGAATTTATTATTCTGCGAGGAACCTAGTGCCATACTTCAGAGCGCAAGGTAGCGGTAACTTTATTACGATCGCATCCACTTCAGGTAAACGACCTCGTCCGGGTTTGGTTTGGTATAGTGGAAGTAAGGCTGCCGCTATAGTATCAAGCCAGGCGATGGCCCTGGAGCTAGCTCCAGATAAAATTCGCGTTAATGTGGTTAATCCCGTAGCTGGTGACACCCCGTTGTTAGCCGAGTTCATGGGTTCGGATACACCTGAGGTGCGCGAGAAGTTCGCGTCGGTGATTCCTTTAGGTCGTTTCAGTCAACCCAGTGATATTGCGGCCGCCTGTCTATATTTTGCATCGGATGAAGCTGACTTCATCACGGGAGCTTGTATAGACGTCGATGGCGGACGCTGCGTCTAAAATTGCAGGCATGGAAAAATAAGTAGGGGCCTTGAGCGGACCTACTTATCTGTGAAACTAGGCCCCGGTAAACGCCTGGATCCCAGTTTGAGCTCGGCCCAGAATTAATGCATGAACATCGTGGGTGCCCTCGTACGTATTCACCGCCTCCAAGTTCATCATATGCCTGATTACTTGGTATTCATCAGAAATACCATTTCCGCCATGCATATCCCGAGAAGTACGAGCAATGTCTAGCGCCTTACCACAAGAATTGCGCTTAACTAAGGAAATCATTTCAGGCGTCCCCTTTTCAAGGTCTAAAAGTCTGCCAACTCTAAGCGTTGATTGAAGTCCTATACTGATTTCGGTTTGCATGTCAGCAAGCTTTTTTTGCACTAGTTGATTAGCCGCCAAGGGTCGTCTAAATTGCGTTCGGTTCAATGTGTACTCGCGCGCCGCTACCCAACAGAATTCTGCAGCCCCGAGTGCTCCCCAAGATATTCCGTACCTGGCTTTATTCAAACAGCCAAATGGCCCCGATAGACCCTTCACATTAGGCAATAGATTCTCTTCGGGGACGAAAACGTCAGACATTACTATTTCGCCCGTGATAGACGCTCTCAGACTAAATTTACCGCTTATTTTTGGTGTCTCAAGACCTGGCATACCACGTTCTAAGATAAATCCTCTAATTATCTGTGATTCATCTTTAGCCCACACGACTAAAACGTCTGCGACGGGTGAATTAGTAATCCACATTTTTGCGCCGTTCAGTTTCCATCCGCCGGGTACCCTCACCGCTCGGGTAATCATACTTCCCGCGTCAGATCCATAATCAGGTTCAGTTAGCCCAAAGCAACCAATTTTTTTCCCTGAGGCTAAATCAGGTAGGTACTTCTGGCGTTGCTCCTCGCTTCCATAAGTAAAGATCGGATACATTACAAGGCTCGATTGAACGCTCATCATCGATCGGTAACCAGAATCTATGTATTCAATTTCGCGTGCGATGAGTCCATATGAAACATGATTTACACCGGCACACCCATATCCTTCTATGGTTGAACCTAAAAATCCCATCTCGCCCATCTCATCAAAAATTGAACGGTCAAAACTTTCGTTTCGATTAGCCTCAACGATTCTTGGCGCTAGTTGATTTTTACAGAACTCGCGAGCGCTATGAGCAATCAACCTTTCATCTGCTTCGAGTTGATCATTGAGTAAAAATGGATCTTTCCAATCGAATTCAGCCATTAGCGTGCTTTCCAGTTAACTATGTGATGATTTAGGTTAGTGTAACGTTAACTGCGCCTATTTGCCCGAAATCCAGATCGATAAAGTCGCCCGGTTTGATGCAAAATGGTAATACGCAAGTACCAGTCGTTATGATTTCTCCTACTTTTAATCCAATTTTTTCTTGACTTAATTCATTTGCAATCCACGTCAATGCTAGACGAGGATCACCTAAAACGTTTTTACCAACGCCTTTTTCCTTAACGACGCCATTAACTGAGGCGTTCACTTGATGCTCCCGTAAATCAATACTTCTCCAATCGGCAGTCGTTTTTTCTCCTAGGATAAACCAACTCGCACAGGCGTTGTCTGCTATGAGTTGGATCTCTCCTGCGGCTTCAAAATTAAGATATCGAGAATCTGGGATTTCAATCGCTGGGTGTAGTGTATCAACTGCGCTTAAGACTTCGTCTACTGTGTATGCCGACTTCTTTATCGGTAAGTCGTCGCCCAATTTAAAACAAAATTCGGCCTCGGCTACTCGCATGATGTTTGGTCCTAGAGTCAAGTTAGCACCCGTAACTCTTGATCGATGATCAAGAAGACGTCCGGCCAGAGGGCCTGAAACACCAATGTGGTTTTGTCCATTTTCACTAGTCGCTGCGATCTTCCAACCTATTTGTTCAGACTGCGACATTTCAATCACACGTTTTTGAATCTCATAAGCAGAGTTTTTATTTTTTGGCTTACAGTCCTTCGGTAAGTCTGAAATAGTTTTGCCAGTATTCCAGCAGTCCCAAATAATTTGAGCT
>CAJQMS010000080.1 GCA_905479505.1 uncultured Burkholderiales Genera incertae sedis bacterium
GATGCCGAGTGCCGCGAGATAGAAGAGAAGTCGCATACCACTCAAGAGATAGTACTAACGCCAGAACCCGATTGTCCCATGTTATCAAGCCAGGATATGGATAATTCATCGCCTGCCGAGACGCCAGGAACTCGAATATTGAGATACGGATTTTTCGATACTGATCGACTCCAATGGACCTCCATAATTGTTTTACCATTAAGAGCAACAATGGCGGTATGAACGAAGTGTTGAGGAATGATGCTTTTCGAGTTTTTATCTCTACGGTAACCAGTCTCCATGGGATGGAAAATCATGGCCTTAACATTCGCTATGCTATCTTTAACCCGGACTCTAAATCTAACGGTTTTATCCATTTTGCCTCATCCTTTCAGCTATCTTCTCCACACCCACCGATGGTAACTTTGACTTCCCTGGCGGTTCGATAGAACACACCCTCGGCTAGCACAATGGCGTGAACAAAAGCAGTCTCACTCATTTTTATTCGGGAAGCGACGAATGGTTCTACGTGAGGTGTGAACACGTAATCTGAGACTAAGGGTTGAGGGTTTTTTTCTGCAAAAATAAAAATTCGCTCGGTGTTCGGGATTTTGCTGTTCACAGTAATTGGAACAATCGCCCCGTTTTCCGCGATTTTCGGGGTTAATAAGGTAATCTTGCCAACGCCTTCACGCAGGTCAGCGAGATTTGTAACGCCAACACTTTGGACCGACGCGACAATTTCAGTCTTGTTATAGGCATTTTTATCCCACCGCGAATATCCAACGCTGGGAACTATTAACGAGCTTATTACGGCTAGCGCTGACTTGAGAAATATCCTGCGATGATGCGCTTCACTTACCATATTTATAACGTGTAAAGATAATCAATAATTTTGTGTATCTCGCTACCAGACAGGATTTCATGACTACCAAACGGCGGCATAATAGTGTCTGGATTCGTATTCCGAGCGTCCCATATATATTTAAACAAGACCTTTCTAACGGGGAATCGTTCTTTCATATTGAGTAAGGGAGGGGCGATGTTTGCTAATGTGACTGCCAGTTCGTCAGTCGGCGCGCTATGACACGCTAGACAGTTGCCGTGATCGTAACTGTGCGCTAATTCTCGACCGACGCTAACGGCGCTTGACTCTGCATGGCCGGTCGCGATTACCCCAATTGACGAGCTGGCGATTAATAGAGTCATAACCAGGATTCTGCGGGGAAGTTTTTTTCTGATAATTATCACTGAACGGGTAAGTTTCCGAATGATTGAATACCTTTGCTATTTCGATGCGCTCCAAGAGCCCGATTTGCCGCCGCTCTTTTGTATTAGACCAACGTCTTTAATTAACATTCCCCTGTCAACTGCTTTACACATATCATAAATAGTGAGTAGGCCGACTGAGCAGGCAGTCAGCGCTTCCATTTCAACACCTGTTTTCCCCCATGTTTCAACGGTTGTTGTGCATGTTATTGAATGTGTTTTTTCTTTAATTTCGAAGTCTACGGTAACTTTTGTGATGGCAAGCGGATGGCATAAAGGAATTAAATCGGATGTTTTTTTGGAGGCCTGTATGGCGGCGATTCTTGCAATTCCAAGAACATCCCCTTTTTTCGCACCCCCTGATTTTATGAGGGCAAGCGTAGCTGGCAACATAGTGATCGTGCCGCTAACAATGGCCACTCGATTCGTTTCGTCTTTCGCTCCAACGTCAACCATCTGGGCTTTGCCGGCGCCATCAAAATGTGTAAAGTCATTCAAGATATGGTTATCCTTCTAACGAAATTTTAAGATTGTTTGATTCGAAAAATACATAATTTTCCTACATTCATTATGATAGCACTGTGTTTCAAAACTTTTCATTGATCGTTTTTTTTGCTCTGCTCTTCGCAAGAGACGCGTGCACACAAGTGCTACCAGACTTAGGTGACCCTTTCAGAGACGATTTCTCAATATTTCAAGAGAAGGTCGTGGGCGCATCAATCATGGGTCAAATTCGGTCATCAGCAGAATATGTGACGGACCCAGAGATTTCTTCATATATCAATCATTTGGGATATCAATTGGTTGCCAACAGCGACGCGCCTGGAACTCAGTTCAATTTTTTCGTAATGATTGATGAAACGCTGAACGCATTTGCGTTCCCGGGTGGATATATTGGTACTCATTCCGGCTTGATTCTTGAATCTGAAAACGAGTCAATGCTCGCAGGGGTGTTGGGGCACGAGATCGCTCACGTGACGCAGAGGCATATCGCTCGTGTCATTGCCGCGCAGAAGAACGCTCGAATAGGATCGTTAGCTGCTATAGCTACCGCTATTTTAGCCGCACGGTCTGGAGGAGATTTATCGCAGGCAGCCGTAATGACGTCTGCAGCCCTACCGATGCAAACTCAGCTGAATTTTACGCGTGAGCACGAGCGTGAGGCGGACCGTATCGGGCTTCGAATATTAGACCGAGCAGAGTTTGATGTTCATCAAGTACCACTATTTTTCAAACATTTACAGCGCCAATCAAGGCTTCATGAATCAGGTCTTCCTGAATATTTGAGAACTCATCCGCTGACGTCTGAGAGGATTGCAGATATTGAAGCCCGTTTATCGCAGACGTCCCTTGTCCAATTGGAGGACAGCATCGAATTTATGTTTGTTCAGGCTCGTCTTAGGGTTTACCAAGGCGGCGCAGAAGCCGCCCAGGAATTTTTTAGTGAGCAAATAAGATCCCAAGCGAAGACCTCTCGACTTGCCGGAATTTACGGTTTAGTTTTTACTGCGGTTGTCTCAGATAGTTTGGAGAGCTTGTCTATTGAAGAGTGCCAGCGGATGTTAGGCGATGCTCTCGACCTTGAGCCTGAGCATCCTATGCTTTTGTCGTTGCAGGCGGATTTTGAGCGTATGTTTGGCGATTCTGCAGTAGCTAACGAACTTTATGCTTCTGCCCTTCGGCGATATCCTTTAAGAAAATCAATCGTTTACGGGTACGCGGAGCTTTTGTTGTCGTTAAATAGATTTGAGGATTTGGAAGAGATCATGTCTGCACTCGTTTGGGGGGAAGGAAGCCATGATTCGAAATTTTATGAATATAGAGCAAAGGCGTTTGCAGGCTTAAATCAAAAGATGGCCATGCATCGAGATAACGCGGAGGTGCTTGCTTTAAGAGGAAATTTGGTTGGTGCAATCAATGAGCTTATTTATGCTCAAAAGATGACCGATGGGGATTTTTTCCTGCGAACGTCTGTCGAAGCAAGGCTGAGTGAGCTACGGGACATTCAAAGGGCATTGCTCGGTTAACGCAAGCATCGTGACGTGGGTGTGCGGAATTGAGATATTTAAGGATATACATTTGACATTATTGGACCGATTCATTGAAGAAATTGATCAGGGATTGCGCGTAGTATCGAGCGTTACTCACGCAAATCGGGAATTGGATCTTCCTGATTCAGACGCCGCGCTTAGTCCCGATCAAAAGAGAGCTTCCGCGAAATACATGCGAGTCAATCACACTGGCGAGGTCTGTGCGCAGGCACTTTATTCGGGACAGGCATTGGTAGAAAAGGAGGATGATGTCAGGCTAGCGTTGAATAAATCAGCCCAAGAAGAGCTTGATCATCTAGCTTGGACCCAACTTCGGATTAAAGAGCTTGGGGGGCGACGGAGTGTCCTAGATCCGGTTTTTTACGCGGGTTCATTTTTTATCGGCGTCATTGCCGGATTATCTGGTACGAGAGAGAGTCTCGGGTTTTTAAGGGAAACAGAGCGACAGGTTGAGTCGCATCTAACGGATCATTTGGACGCTATGCCATTGGAGGATGAGCGTAGCCGTGCAATAGTTAATCAAATGAGAGAAGAGGAGCGAGAACACGCTGACCGAGCTGAGGATCTTGGGGCTGCACCATTAAGTCGCCCCGCTGCATTTTTGAT
>CAJQMS010000081.1 GCA_905479505.1 uncultured Burkholderiales Genera incertae sedis bacterium
GTGATGCAATGTTTCAATAACGCTTCAGACCCGCGACTTTTAATGGAAGTGTTTGGGGAAGCCGATAGCCTAGTAATGTATCGCTTTTTAGAGCAATCGTAACTTAGCTGGGACAGCAGTGTTTGTTAGGCGTGGGATCTTAAAGGTTAGCTTCGTATTTGTTTTTAATTATGTGAGTGTTGTATCCGACTGGGTGCTTAGCTGCAAAACTAAATCATTAAAATCTTCAGCTGTAAAATCATACTTTTCTGATGAATTGTTATGAGGTGGTTCTGCGTGGCCCCATTCGGCAGGCCGTCGAACAAAAGCTGTTTTAAAGCCGCATTGTTTTGCCGCGTCAAGATCGAAGCTATGTGCGGCAACCATGCAACACTCCTCAGGTTTTAATTGGAGATATTTGGCACATGTCATGTAAGCCTCATGGAGCACTTTATATTTCCCGATACCTTCGCAGGAGATTACCGCGTCCCAGGTTAGAGCATTCTTTCTTGCTGTATCTATGATGGCTCGGTACGAGAGTAGTGTAAATGAGGCGCAGATATAATTTTGCTTCAAAGTTGACAGAGCTGTTGGAAAGTCCTCCCAACAGTCGAGTGAGTGAAGCGTATCCCAAGCGATGAAGCGTTTATCGGTTTCGGTAAACTGCGTGAGCTTATTTTCCAAAATTAATTCGCTTAGAATCTCAGCATGCACGTCGTCAAAGTTTTTAGTCGCAGGCGCAGACTGTCCGTGGTTGAGCATTGCTGCCAGTGTACGACGCCTAAATTCATTGGTTAACTCTCCCCAATCAAACCTGATATTGTATTTTTTCCCAATTGTCTCGAAAGCCGTTTTGAATCCTGTATGCCAATCAAGAATCGTTCCACCGGTGTCGAATGTTAGGGCTTTAATAGTCATGGGATGCCTTTCAGATTATGGTGAAACGTTCGTCTAATGCGTCTACAACTACCGCATTCTCTATTTTACGTATGTCGATGTTACTGACCAATGGTTTCAGATGTCCCTGAGTCGGCTAGTTCGCGAAAATTTGCGGGTGTAACTATCGAAAAAGTTATTTTTTCACCTTTCAGTGCTCGTCTGTTCTTTCTTTTCAGTAGGTCGAAATCTTTAGTGATCAAATGGTCAGCTCGGTAATGCCCAGCAAGATTTAGAAACTTAACATCGTCAGGATCTTTGCACCAAAAACTGGGTTTAGGAAGGCTAGGCGTGTCCACATATTCACAGAGAGACTTTACTGTTTCAATGATGTGAGACTCATTAGCTTCGGAGCCGTAAAAGTGTTTGTATTTAAGAACTATCACGAGTTCTGCAAGGCATTGTTCATCAATAAGAATCTCTAAATACTTATCTTTTCTTAATAGCTTAAGAGGGTCTACGGCAATGTCGTTAAAGTACAACCAATCAATCCATACATTCGTATCGAATACGACTCGCATGGTCTTTAGAAGAGCTCTTTGTCACCAAGATAACGCCATTGACCAATTGGTAGTTTAGCCAATTTAACTTGTCCGACACGAACACGTTTTAAGCCAGTTACTTTTAAATTAACTAAGTCGCACATCCTACGAATCTGTCTTTTTTTCCCTTCACGCAAAACAATGCGTAATTGATCTTCGTTGATCCAAGATACTTTTGCGGGCTTCAAGGGCTTTCCGTCAAGTTCAAGGCCGTGTTGCAGAAGCTCCATACCGTTTTCGATAATTGTCCCTGTAACTCGAACTAAGTATTCTTTTTCAATTTTTGAGTCTTGACCGATTAGCTTCTTAGCCACGCGACCATCTTGAGTGAGAATGAGAAGCCCAGTTGAGTCAATATCCAGCCTGCCGGCTGGCGCTAGACCTTTGAGGTGTTGCCTAATGAATCTTTTTTTCGACGGGTCATCAGTGAACTGATTGTCAGGTTTTACCAGTTTAATCGCCGGTTTATAGTCGTCTTCAGCTTGCCCTGACACATAGCCAATTGGTTTATTAATAAGTATTGTGACTTTATTTAATCCAAGCCCGCTTTCGGTCAGTGTAATTTTTGCATTGCTTGGCGCACGGGTACCGAGCTCCTCAACTCGACTTCCATTGACAAGTACCCAACCTTTAACGATGTAGTCGTCCGCCTCTCTTCGGGAGCACATACCCCGTTCCGACATGAGTTTCGACACACGGATCATCGGCACTTGCTCAGGCATGGTCTCCCGAGTAGGGGACTTGCTGGCAGATGCCTTGCTTGATTTAAGACTCAATCGAGTCATGCTGATATCAAGCCGCGTCGAGTAACTCTCTCAACACATACGGAAGTATTCCGCCGTGTTTAAAGTAGTCAACCTCAATGGATGTGTCGATTCTGGAGAGTAAGGTAACTTTTCTCTTTTTTCCATCCTTCGCAGTGACGACTAATATCATGTCCTGCTGAGGCTTCAAACTATCCATTCCTAGAATCTCGTAGGTTTCGTTCCCAGTGATGCCAAGTTTTTCTACAGAGTCGTTCTCTTTGAACTGAAGTGGCAGGACGCCCATCCCAACTAAATTGGATCGATGAATTCTTTCGAAACTTTTCGCGATAACTGCTCGAACTCCTAGAAGCTGAGTTCCTTTTGCTGCCCAGTCTCTCGAGGATCCGGTTCCGTACTCTTCGCCCCCAAAGACAACCGTTGGTATTTTTGATTTTTGATAGCTCATCGCCGCATCGTAAATTGACATCTGTTTACCTGACGGTTGCATGATCGTGAAGCCACCTTCAATTTGTGTTCCATTTTTATCTAGAGGTAACATCAAATTCTTGATTCTTACGTTGGCAAACGTGCCACGCATCATTACTTCGTGATTGCCGCGACGCGCGCCGTAACTATTGAATTCGCTTTTGTTAACTTTGTTTTGTAATAGATATTTGCCGGCGGGCGAGCTCTCTTTAATGGCTCCGGCTGGTGAAATGTGGTCAGTTGTTACCGAGTCTCCAAAAATTCCTAGTGCTCGTGCGCCGATCACGTCAGAAACGGCTGATGGATTCATTCCAAATTTATCGAAGAAGGGTGGTTGTGCTATGTAGGTCGACTTAGGCCAATCGTATACCTCACCATTTGCTGCTGGAACTTTCTTCCATAAAGGCGTAGCGTTTGCTAAGTCTTTATATAGTTTTTTGAAAGTTTTAGCGTCTGTCGCAAACTTCAAAGCTTCAGAAACTTCTCGTTTATTTGGCCAAATGTCACCAAGAAATATGGGTTTTCCGTCTTTAGTAACTCCAAGGGGTTCGTTCATAAGGTCTTTATTCATGTTGCCGGCAATAGCATAAGCGACTACGAGAGGAGGGCTGGCTAGAAAGTTTGCCCGAATGTTGGGATGAATCCTCGCTTCAAAATTGCGGTTGCCCGATAGCACCGCTGAACATACCAAATCATTTTCAAGTATTGAGCTATCAATGGGCTCAGCTAAAGGACCCGCATTACCGATACAAGTTGTGCATCCATAGCCTGCTAAATAAAACCCTAATTTTTCCAAGTACGGAAGGAGGCCGGCCTGAGTGAGATATTCTGTGACCACCCTTGAGCCTGGAGCGAGAGACGTTTTGATGTGTTTTTTGACTGTCAACCCCTTTTCAACGGCTTTCTTGGCAAGAATCCCGGCGGCAACCAGTACGCCTGGGTTTGATGTATTAGTACAAGAGGTTATAGCGGCAATTAGCACATCACCTGAGCCGATATCAATGTTATTCGTGGTGCGGTAGCGTTTCTTAAAATCAGTTTGATTTTTATTAAACCCACCTTCAGCGACAGATGCCGAGAACAATTCTTCAAATTTCGATGCTACGCTTCCTAGTCGAATTCGGTCTTGCGGCCGTTTTGGTCCGGCTAGCGATGGCTCTACTTTTGATAAATCGAGTTCGACTACGTTGCTGTACTTAATATCTCCTTTTTTGGGCATTCCAAACATATCTTGAGCACGATAATACTTTTCAAATGCAGTGACTTCATCTTCGGTGCGGCCGGTATAACGCATAAAGTCAACTGTTTTTTTGTCAACAGGGAAGAATCCCATGGTTGCGCCATATTCGGGTGCCATGTTAGCAATGGTCGCTCGATCAGTTACCGGTAATCCGGCTGAC
>CAJQMS010000082.1 GCA_905479505.1 uncultured Burkholderiales Genera incertae sedis bacterium
GCCAGCAGCTAAGAAAAAGCCAGCAGCTAAGAAAGCTCCAGCTAAAAAGCCAGCAGCTAAGAAAGCTCCAGCTAAAAAGCCAGCAGCTAAGAAAGCTCCAGCTAAAAAGCCAGCAGCTAAGAAAGCTCCAGCTAAAAAGCCAGCAGCTAAGAAGGCTCCAGCTAAAAAGCCAGCAGCTAAGAAGGCTCCAGCTAAAAAGCCAGCAGCTAAGAAGGCTCCAGCTAAAAAGCCAGCAGCTAAGAAGGCTCCAGCTAAAAAGCCAGTTCGGCGAGCAGCTGCAGCGCCCCGTCCTTTGGCTGCGCCCGCAGCTTGGCCATTTCCGGTCGCTGGTAACCGACCCAGCTAGTCCTCAATACTCGCAAGTTAGTAATAGGATATTTGATGTTGCTGATTTGCGAGTTTATTTCCTTTGAGATTTCATTATAAGTTTCAAGTTGGCCACCAATTGTTAATGGCGTGATTAAGACACGTAAACTAAGTTTTTAAAAATATTAATTTAGACTTTATAGTTATGCAGCAGAAAAAAACCATAGGATTTTTAATTTTATTTATCTTGTTTTTCTCTTCAAATCTCGTGATAGCCAACGGGGTTTCAGGGTTGGTTAAAGTAGTCTCAATCGAAGGTACCTTTCAGGACGTTAAAGAGCGAGTGATTTTTGCAGTTGAGAGTCAAGGTCTTGTGGTGGATCATACGTCCGATGTCGGTGGTATGTTAGCTCGTACCGGTAAAGACCTTGGAGAAACTACCCAAATATATCAAAATGCCCAAGTATTAGAGTTTTGTAGCGCACTTTACTCTCGAAAGATGGCTAAGTTTTCACCAGCTCTCCTGGCATATTGTCCTTATGCTATTTCCGTTTATACGTTAAACGAGGATCCGGCTACAACCTATGTGGCATTCAAGCGAATATCGCGTGGAATTGAAGATATTCCGACCAGGAATGTTCTTAAGGAAATTGATGATTTACTAGAGGCGATTATAGAGGAAGCGGCACTATAAAGAAGTCAATCTGATTGCTGGGAAAACGTATTAACAATCAGGGCTTCCTACGGGTGGTGCAGGGTTGGGCTCGAAATTGAATAACTGCGAGAAATCTCTTTCTCGTATAGGTCTTATGTCATAGAGCCTATTGTTAAGTTTCAGATTAAATGGGATTTTATTTTCCGAAAATGATGAAGGAATGTCCAAATCCGAGATTTGATCAAATTCCTGTTGGCCATTAGCGTTTACGGGAACTATATAGTCACTCATCATTGAAAGATCTCGATCGGACAATAATCCAAGATATTGGTCCCATGAAAGCAGCAGTCGTCCGTTGTTATCAAGCCAAAATTGCTCAATCTGTTGAATGACTTGATTCGTTTGTGTTTTAAAATATATTACGTCGTCATTTAACGCTATGGAAAGAATGAATGGTGTGCTGTGGAGTTTTACAAAAACTCGTTGCGGACCATTTTGAAAAAACCATCTACCCTTGTCGTCGCTGGAGTAATGGTCGTTGATGAACTTGATTAACCCTTTGTGCGATATTTTCTCATTTTTGATACACCAATTTCCACGATTATCAAGTTCCAGCCAATTGTATACATCAGGAACGTTAGGCCATTTATTATCAGATCCAAGTGTTAGCATAGAGAAAAATATAATTTTAATGGAGCGAAAATATGATTGATTTATATTATTTGTCAGGGTCCCCGTACGCCTGGAGAGTATTACTTGCCTTAGAGCATAAGAAGCTACAGTATAAAAGAATCGATTTGTCTTTTGAAAACGGAGATTTTAAGTCTGAGTCATACCTTGCGCTTAACCCTCGTGGGAAAGTTCCTGTTCTAGTCGATGAGCGTGTCACGCTCTACGAATCTCCAGCCATTCTTGAATATTTGGAAGATAAGTATCGCGATAGCGGGAATAACCTCCTTCCAAAGGAGGTAGGCGAGAGAGCGATTAGTCGGAGGATTATTAATGAGATCGATGTTTATCTGGACCCTGCGAGCCGGAGACTGTTAATGGCTACTTTTTTTACTCCTAAGGAAAAGTGGAATGAAGAAAAAATATCGAAGGCAGTAGAAAGTTTAATTCGCGAGCTTAAGTATTTTGACGATTATTTCGAACGGAGCGTCGCAAATGGAACCTTATCCTCAGTTGAGTTCTCGATGTTTCCCATTATTGCATTGGTTCTGCGATTAGAGAAATTAAAATCGGATCTTGGGTTTTCTCAGGCGATGAGTAATGCATTACGGCAATGGCTAAGTGCGCTAGAAGGATTAAAATTGTTTCAAACTACACGGCCACCTCACTGGAAATGAAGTTGGAGCACATATTTTTTTAAGGAGTCGGCAAGGAAGGCTGTGTGAAAATATTAAAAAAATACATCTTGCACACTGGGAGGCACAAAGACGCCCGGTCTACATAAGAGGGATGGAAAGTTAAGTAATTTCTCGGAAGGCTCCCAGGATGAGGTCTGGGTTATTTTTTTTTAAAAACTCCGGATTAGAGAGTGCTCTTCTCCATTTTCGCGCGCCTTCTCTGCCATGAAATAAGCCCAGTAGATGCCGTGTAATCGATTTGAGTTGAACCCCTTCGCTGATTTGACTTGATGCATACTCATGCATTTTATTTATGATAATGTTCATGCTACTACTGCTGTGCTTGTGTATAGATTGACTTAACTTGCCAAGAAATTCTGGGGAGTTGTATATAGATCTGCCAATCATGACGCCGTCTATTTTTTTCATGATTTCGTCAATATCAGTGCTTTCATTTAGTCCGCCGTTCAATATAAAAGAGCAGTCTGGGAACTCTCTTTTTAAGCGGTAGACAAATTCATAATTTAGTGGTGGTACTTCTCGATTTTTTTTTGGTGATAGGCCTTTTAAAATAGCAATCCTCGCATGAACGATAAAGGTCCTGCAGCCGGAATCTCGAATTGTCCCCACAAAGTTTGAAACAAAATCATAACTCTCGTGATTATCAATTCCTAAGCGATGTTTAACTGTTATTGGCACATCCGTCGTTTCCTGCATTGATTCGACGCACTGAGCTACTAGTTTCGGCTCGAGCATAAGCGATGCGCCAAAGTTCCCTTTTTGAACGCGGTCAGATGGGCATCCACAATTTAGATTGATCTCATCGTATCCCCAATCTGAGGCTAAGGCGGTGCAGCGTTGTAATTCTTTTGGAGCGCTACCGCCCAATTGCAGAGCGATTGGATGCTCCTCACTTGAGAAATCTAAATGGCGTTTTTGATCTCCAAAAATAATAGCGCCGGTGGTGACCATTTCCGTGTACAGGGTTGCGCGAGGGGCGAATAATCTAAATAAAAACCGACAATGTCTATCTGACCAGTCCATCATCGGTGCAGTGCAGAGCTGGTGCCTATTTTCAACTTTGTGGGTCATTGGCGATACCGGTGAACGGTGTCTAAATAATTACTTATAGTCCAATTGGGAGTTACTAATATTGCGAGAGTTACATACCTACGAGACTAGTTCTAGTCTCGATTAGTCAATATACCTCTGATGAGTACCAAATCGTGGGGCTTATTTACCAGCGATAACATTCTGCTTTTGCTCCCCTAGACCGTCAATACCAAGTCGCATCTCATCTCCAATTTTAAGGAATACAGGTTCAGGTTTTACCCCCATTCCCACTCCTGGTGGTGTGCCTGTGGATATAATATCTCCCGGTTGTAACGTGACGAAATGTGAAAGATATGAAATTAGTTTTTCAACACCAAATATCATAGTGTTTGTGTTACCAGTTTGCATCCGTTTACCATTGAGATCCAACCACATCGCCAAGTTTTGAGGGTCATTTATTTCATCTTTTGTAACTAGCCATGGTCCTACTGGAGCGAATGTATCGAAGCTCTTTCCTTTCGACCATTGATTGCCATGCTCTAGTTGCCACTCACGCTCTGAGACGTCGTTACAAATTGTGTAACCAGCCACATGAGCCAAAGCCTCTGATTCGTTCACTTTCTTTGCTGTGGAGCCAATGACAACCGCTAGCTCTACTTCCCAGTCGCCTTTCACTGAATTGTCAGGGAGAATAACATCATCGCTCGGCCCATTGAGCGCGCTGATAGCTTTCATGAACACAACGGGCTCCGTAGGGATTGGCATGTTAGATTCTTTGGCGTGGTCAGAATAGTTTAGTCCGATACAAATTAATTTCGGCGTGCCCGATATTGGTAGACCGAGACGAGGGTTTCCGGGTACCACATTTAGGGAGTCGATCTCAATGTCATTCAGCTTCGTTAGGCTACTTTCACTGAGAGCATCCCCATTAATTTCAGAAACAACTGTAGATAAATCTCGGACATTGCCATTGCTATCAATCAATCCAGGTTTTTCTGCTCCAATTTCTCCATATCGTACAAGTTTCATTGTGATTATCCCTCGTTAATTATTGATTTATATGGTGATACCGCCGTCAACGGTTAGTGTCTGTCCGGTCATAAATTTAGATTCATCTGACGCAAGATACACAGCTAAGTTAGCAATTTCCTCAGGCGTCCCAAGTCGCTTCATTGGTTGACGGGCTTCGAATTTCATTCGTGCGGTATCGATGTCCCCTGTCGCTTTCATTCTGTCCAAGAGGCTCGGTGTGTCTACTGTACCAGGACAGACGGCATTCGCACGAATACCGTGCTCTACATAGTCTGCTGCTAATGATTTAGTCATTCCAATTACTGCTGCTTTTGTTGCGCCATAAGCGAATCTGTTCACGAAACCTTTTATGGACCCCGCTACAGAAGCAATGTTGATGATGGATCCACTTCGTCGACTTAGTAATTGTGGAAGGAACGCTTTAGTCACCATAAACATACTCTTCACATTCAGATCAAAGGAGTACGTCCAGTCCTTGTGAGTACAGTCCATAATTGTTCCATGATGAACATAGCCAGCGCAATTCAAAATAGCGTCAATATTTTGATGTTGGTTGGCTGCGGCCTGACTAGCTTGCTGGTCCAGTACGTCCAAAGTTTGAGTCGTTACACCTTTCACGTTCTTCAAATCACTTAGCTTTTTTTCATCGATATCAGTTGCGATCACACTCGCTCCCTCCTTCGCGAAGGCAACAACAGCAGCCCTACCTATACCTTGAGCACTTGCTGTGACGAATATTGTCTTACCGGCGAGTCGGTCAGAAGGCATAATGCTTATCCTCTTTAATTTTCGTAATGTTGCAACATTTTGCCACAAAATTACGTTAATCTAATGATTATTGTTTTTGCTTGTTTTAACGTCAACTGGTTGTGAAGATTAGATGGTTACTCAACATTTAGTCATTTAGTTAAGCCAAATAATCAGTATTGATGAATGTGTACCGGCAGATAAATACTCAAAATAAAAAAGGAACGTTGTTATGCTTCAAACGGCAGATCTAACAATAAGATTAAATCCTGCGGATGACGTGGTGATTGCCAGGACCGAACTTCCAAAAGGAACAGAGATTCTCAAGGAAAAAATCAGGACTACAGGCATAGTACCTGCGGGCCATAAAGTGGCGACGAGACCACTAAGGGTTGGGGATCCAGTGCGTCGATACAACCAGATAATTGGTTTTGTTAATCAGGCAATTAATGCGGGTGACCACGTCCATACCCATAATTTAGCAATGGGTGATTTTGAGAGGGATTACGCTTTTTGCGAAGACTTTGTGCCCACAGACATAAATCCAAACCCCGCTACCTTCATGGGAATTGAAAGATCGGATGGGAGGGTGGCAACTCGCAATTACCTGGGAGTTGTCTCTAGCGTTAACTGTTCCGCACACGTTTGTCGTTTGATTGCAAAATACTTCGGTGATGAGGTGCTTGAGGATTACCCTAATATTGATGGGGTAGTTCCAATACATCACCGAACAGGGTGTGGCATGGGAGCTGAAGGCGAGCCGATTGAGTATTTAAGGAGAACACTTGGGGGTTACGCTATTCACCCTAACTTTTACTCGACTCTTCTAATTGGCTTAGGTTGTGAGGCTAATCAGATAAATAATTTGCTTGCTTCTCAGGGGCTGAAGCGGAGTGAACGCCTCAAGGCGTTCACGATTCAAGATGTCGGGGGTACCCGCAAGACCGTTCAACAGGGTATTGATATGATTAAGGAAATGCTACCTGATGCCAACCGGGTCGAGCGGAAACCAGTGCCTGCAAGCCATCTGATTTTAGGACTTGAGTGTGGCGGGTCGGATGGGTATTCAGGAATTTCAGCTAATCCCGCACTAGGTGCTGCAGCCGATATTCTGGTTCAAAATGGCGGGACCGCAATTTTAAGCGAAACACCAGAGGTTTACGGTGCTGAACACCTTCTCACTCGCAGAGCCGCCTCAAAGGAGGTTGGAGAGAAGCTCGTTGAGCGTATAAAGTGGTGGGAGGATTACACCTCTAAACTTGGTGGAGACATGAACAATAATCCGTCTCCGGGTAATAAAGCTGGTGGTTTGACGACAATTTTAGAAAAATCTTTGGGTTCTTTTTCAAAAGGGGGGACTCAAGGGATGATGGATGTTTATCAATACGCCGAGCAGGTTGTGGCGAAAGGTTTTGTATTTATGGATACTCCAGGTTATGACCCGGTATCAGTCACGGGACATGTCGCTGGCGGAGCTAATATTGCCTGCTTCACAACCGGCAGGGGTTCGGCGTTTGGCTGTAAGCCCTCTCCGAGCATCAAGCTGTCGACTAATACGCCCCTGTTTAATAAGCAGGAGGATGATATCGATATTAATTGTGGCTCGATTATCGATGGCACGTCTACAGTTGAGGCGGTCGGCCAAGAAATTTTTAATCACATACTGGAGGTGGCTTCTGGATCTCAGTCGAAGAGTGAGCAGTGGGGTTATGGTGAGGACGAGTTTGCTCCTTGGGTTCTTGGTCCGACGATGTAAGAAAAAAATCGAAATGTAAAATATGACTTGGGAGCGGCAGTTCAACTCCAAGACCACGTTAACTGGGATAAGAGGTTTGCGATTAGGAAGCGAGTGATGATTCGCGAGGGCAGCTTGGAGACTTGTTACGAAAATTTTAGAGATAAAGCACGGCAGCAGTCATTATGAGGACGCCCTTAAACTAAGGGAGTGTCAACTTCGTTCTCCACTTGGATTGACGTTAGATGCTGAAGATGTGAAAGATGAACGTCGTCAGGTGCATTTTGGCGTCCTCCATCCCGTTCTGGGGTTGTGCGCTTGCGTTGCCCTATTGATCGACAAAGATATTTCAGAGGCAAGGTTGAGACAAATGACGGTTGAGTCGAGATTGCAAGGGGGCGGCGTGGGCCGAAAGCTCTTTGATTTCGTCGAAGCTTGGTGCCTTGCCAACAGCATTAGTCAGATCACTTTAAATGCTCGCGTCGTATCGAAAGGGTTCTATCAAAAATTAGGTTTTAGTGAATGTGGAAGTGAATTTAATCATATAACCTTGCCGCATATTAGGATGTCAAAATCGCTTTGACGTTCTGTTTTTCGTTTAATTAAAGAATAATAAAGCTCAAAGGAATGAATAAGTAATGGATGAACAATTGAGGCGTTCTGCACTTCGTTATCATAGGTACCCGTCGCCTGGGAAACTTTCTATAACAGCAACAAAAGGTTTGACAAACCAGCGTGATTTAGCTTTAGCCTATTCGCCGGGCGTTGCCGCAGCATGTGAAGAAATTGTAAATGAGCCGGCTAATGCAGACATCTACACTGGCCGAGCCAACTTGATTGGTGTAGTCACAAATGGCACTGCAGTTCTGGGTTTAGGAGCCATTGGCCCGCTCGCTTCTAAACCAGTAATGGAGGGCAAAGCGGTTCTTTTCAAAAAATTCGCAGGAATAGATGTTTTCGATTTGGAAATCAATGAGACCGATGAGTTGCAATTAATCGAAATAATCGCTTCTCTAGAGCCGACGTTTGGCGGTATCAATCTAGAAGATATAAAAGCACCTGAGTGTTTTAGGATCGAGAAGGAGCTTAGAAAAAGACTCAATATACCCGTTTTTCATGACGATCAGCATGGGACAGCGATCATTGTTGCTGCGGCTTTTATCAATGCGCTAAAGGTTGTTGGGAAAGAGTTGCATGACGTCAAGTTAGTTTGTTCAGGAGCTGGTGCTGCTGCCTTAGCCTGTCTTAAGTTATTGGTTCAAATGGGTTTGCCGAGCGAGAATATTTATGTTGCTGACCTTCACGGAGTCGTCTATCAAGGAAGAGAAATTGAGATGGATGAAATAAAGGCTCAATTTGCTCAAGATACTCCCGATCGTACGCTCGATGATTTGATGATAAATGCGGATGTTTTTCTCGGACTATCTGCAGCGAATGTCCTCAGCGAGGAAATGGTGATGAAGATGGGTGATAATCCAGTCATTTTAGCGTTAGCTAACCCAGACCCAGAAATTCACCCAGATATTG
The DNA here is from genome assembly GCA_905479505.1 of uncultured Burkholderiales Genera incertae sedis bacterium. GTDB lineage: Bacteria > Pseudomonadota > Gammaproteobacteria > Burkholderiales > Eutrophovitaceae > Eutrophovita. Next base: position 8,402 of record CAJQMS010000082.1, read on the forward strand.
TTAAAAAGGCGAGACCTGACGCTATTATGGCGACGGGGCGGTCTGATTTTCCCAATCAAGTTAACAATGTATTGTGCTTTCCTTTTATTTTTCGGGGTGCTCTTGATGTTGGTGCGACGGAGATTAATGATGCTATGAAGTTGGCAGCTGTCAGAGCGATTGCCGAACTCGCGAGAGAAGAACAATCGGATGTCGTTGCCATGGCGTACGAAAATCTTGAGATGAAATTTGGTCCAAAGTTTTTTATCCCTAAGCCGTTTGACCCAAGACTCATAGTTCGAATCGCTCCTGCGGTGGCTAGAGCTGCTATGAGTAGCGGTGTAGCGACGCGACCAATTGATGATTTTCACGCTTACACGGATCGGTTGACCCAGTTTGTATATCACTCTGGAATTATTATGAAGCCCGTATTTTTAGCGGCTAAACAAAATCCTAAGCGAGTTGTCTATTGTGAAGGTGAAGATGACAGAGTATTACGTGCGGTACAAATTGTGGTCGATGAGGGCATCGCTCGACCTATTTTAATTGCACGTCCTAATGTGCTAAACGAGAGAATTGAAAAAGCCGGACTCCGAATTAGGCCGCACCAAGATTTTGAAGTGTTGGATCCTAATACAGACTCTCGCATTGAGGGATATTGGAAGCAGTATTACGAAATCATGCAACGTAAAGGTATTTCGAAGGCGTATGCCACCCGAGAGGCTTCGAGGCGAACAACACTCATAGGCGCATTGATGGTTAACAACGGCGATGCGGATGCTATGCTTTGCGGCACCATCGCGAATTTCGATATTCATCTCCGGTATATAAATGAAGTTATAGGCTTACGCAGTAATGCGGGTCGTTATGCAACAATGAATGTTCTGATTCTTCCTGGCCGGACAATTTTTGTCTGCGATACTTACGTCAACATCAATCCCGATGCAGAAGAGATAGCGGACATAGCTATTATGGCTGCAGAAGAGGTTAGACGGTTCGGTGTTGTACCAAATGTTGCGTTGTTGTCGCATTCTAATTTTGGAACCTCTAAGGATATCTCGGCAAAAAAAATGTCTTTAGCGAGAGAGTTAATTTTAAGAAGAGACCCTACATTGAATGTCGAGGGCGAGATGCATGGAGACGCCGCGTTGGATGAAAAAATTCGACAATCAATATTTCCTAATTCTCAGATTAGTGGTGAGGCTAATTTATTGGTCATGCCCAACTTAGATGCCGCAAATATTGCGTTTAATCTAATGAAGGTTACCGCTGGTGAGGGCATTACTGTCGGCCCTATATTGTTGGGCTCAAAGAAAGTAGTCAACATACTTACTCCTACAGCGACGGTAAGACGCCTTGTAAATATGTCAGCACTATGTTCTGTTGACGCAAACAGCGATCGTTGACACTGGTCAATTTTCAGGAAGTCGATTGAGTTTTTCTATGGGTATGTTCTCCCAGTCGAATTCTCCGCTAGTGTGCGCTAAACCCGCGATTTTCCTGGCGGCATTTATTTTTTTTATCGCGTCTATTTCTTTGCCTTGGATACAAAAACGTTTGGCCTGCAAGATTTTTTCCCGCAAGACATGACTTTGCTGCGAAGAGAGTTCTATATTGACTAGATTATCTCCGAGAATACGGAGTTGATCTGAGCACCCTGCTAGAGCTTGCTGTTGTGAACCCGCGAACAGAAACGAGACAGTGAAAAGTATTTGAAAGGTGCTCGAACGGCGCATAAGTAAAATTTATTAGTGAAAAAATAAGGCTTCTCGAACGCTACAACAATCAGATTATGCAATACTAATTGGGTTCATATTTAATTTAAATTTCTTTAAAGTGTCTTTGGTGCTTAGTCGTCGGGAAATATCTGAAAAATTAGCCTTATCCAAATCGATATCCAGTCTGAAAGATAGATCGGTTTTTGTGCTACCTAACGACGTGATCCCGATAATGGCCGCCGTATTAATCCCGATCGTATACCGTAAAGGAAAACTCTCTATCCTTTTAACCAAGAGAACAAGTCATTTAACGCACCATGCAGGGCAGGTCAGTTTTCCTGGTGGGAGAGTTGCTGAGGGAGATAAAAACAGACAAATGACGGCTTTAAGGGAGACTAGGGAGGAAATAGGGTTAGATCTCTCTGACTCTGATGTATTGGGACGATTACCGGAATACGATATCAGAACTGGCTTCAGAGTTACGCCCGTAGTGGCTTGGGTAGATTCTCCAGTGATTTTCTCTTCGGACCCCTATGAGGTGGAGTCAATATTTGAGGTTCCCATTAATCACGTACTTGAGTTAAGCAACTATACGTTGGAGTCTCTATCGGAAGATCCTGTAAAGAGACATTTTTATCGGCTTCGACATGACAAGTACAACATCTGGGGGGCGACTGCAGGGATGTTACGCAATTTTGTCATTGCGCTCTCGATGCATAGTGCCTCATGAAATTACCCGTAACCGCTGGGGTTAGATTCCT
>CAJQMS010000083.1 GCA_905479505.1 uncultured Burkholderiales Genera incertae sedis bacterium
CTCTTCCTCAGCCTCCGTGAGGGGTACTTCTATAAATTTCGCTCCTAGCGATTCGACCTGTTCCTTCGTCTCCGGTCGAACATCAGTAGCCTCAACGACAGCGCCCAGTCGTTTTGCCGTTGCGATTGCCTGAAGTCCAGCAACACCAACACCCATGATCACTACCCTAGCAGCTTTCACTGTGCCCGCTGCTGTCATCAACATTGGCATAAGTTTTGGATAAACATTTGCGGCCATAAGCACTGCTTTGTAGCCAGCCAAATTTGCTTGAGAAGACAACACGTCCATAGATTGAGCACGTGAGATCCGTGGGAGACGCTCCATCGCAAACCCAATGACGCCAGATGCTTTCAACCGGTTAATGATTGTCTCGCTGTGAGGTTGTAACAAACCGATAATCACTTGATTTTCTTTTAATAAATTGGATTCACTCTCATTTGGGCCTTGAACTTTCAGAATGAGTTCAGCGCTCTCATAAATTTTGGCAGCACTGTCGACCAGACTCGCCCCAGCTTCTTCATAAGCGCTGTCAGGAAACGAAGATTTTTCCCCAGCACCCGTTTGAACAAGAACCTGATGTAAGCCTTTGGCTACAAATTTTTTCACTGTTTCCGGAGTGGCAGCAACTCGATTTTCGCCCTCTAGTAACTCTGTTGGTATTCCAATTAACATCAATCGACGCCCTATGGTTTATCGTTGGGACTCAATTGCTAAACTTGAGTCAAATTGAAGCATATTTGCAACTAATCTATTGAAACTTAATATTGAGAGTTTGTTTCTTCACTATCCCAACTTTTGCAAATTCTACATGAAGGAAAAATTAGTCGTTTAAAATCTGTACCATTAAACCTTATGTCAATAATCAGATCGCTTCCTGACGTCCTCATTAGTCAAATCGCTGCTGGCGAGGTGGTAGAGAGACCGGCGTCCGTTCTTAAAGAATTAGTTGAAAATAGTGTTGACTCAGGTGCCACCGAAATTAGTATCTCGATCGTTGACGGTGGTATGCGAGAAATACGGGTTGCGGATAATGGTCCAGGGATTCCTCAACAACAATTGCCCCTCGCGTTGTCACGCCATGCAACAAGCAAAATACAAGGGCTAGAGGACCTTGAGTCCATTCAAAGCCTGGGTTTCAGAGGCGAGGCGCTAGCCTCTATCGCGTCAGTTTCTCAGCTCACTCTGGCAAGTAGACATGGAGGGGAAGCGCACAGTTGGAAAATAAACGCAGACGGGGGAAATGTATCCGAACCCATACCTTGTGCGCTTGACAAAGGCACTGTAGTGACCGTTAAGAACTTATATTTCAACACCCCCGCGAGAAAAAAATTTCTTAAATCACCGAATACCGAATATGGGCACTGTGATGAAGTCTACAAACATATTGCACTGGCGAATCCCCATGTCAGGTTTTCAATCATGCACAATGGAAAACCAAAACGTAGGGCTCAGGCAACAAGTATTGAGATGCGCGTTACAGAAACTCTAGGGTCTAGCCTAACGGAGGCCAGCATTTGGATTGATGAAGGCTCTGCAGAACTATCTCTCAGCGGGTTTGTTCAACAACCAGGCTACGAAACCACAAAAAAAGACAATCAATATCTCTTTGTTAACGGAAGATTTGTTCGGGACAGAGTGATTTCTCATGCAATACGTCAAGCATTTAACGATGTACTTCACCATGGAAAATCTGTTTCTCACATTTTATTCCTGCAAATCAATCCAAAGTTAGTAGATGTCAATGTTCATCCGAGAAAAACGGAAGTTCGCTTTCACGAATCGCAAGCAATTCATCAGTTCATTTTTCACGCGATTGAAAAGAAACTCTCATCAATCGATATGCATGCGAATAAAGTGACTCACTCATTTTTCCAAAATGCGAACATTTCACCAAGCCCTTTAGGTGCATCCTCTCAATCTAATTTAAATTTGTCCTCAGCAAGAAACTTGACCCGTCCTCAGGTATTCGGCACTTCAGAGATTGGGGGGTTTTCTGAGATAGCGAGGGACTCAACTGAAGAGCGTAATATTACGGACCTTTCAAACTGGAATGCGTTTGAAGAAACAAATACTAGCGAACATGCACTCGGCTTTGCACTGGCACAGCTAAGCGGGGCTTATGTCCTTGCTCAAAACCAAAGCGGTCTGATCATCGTTGACATGCATGCCGCGCATGAACGTATCGTTTATGAACAGTTAAAAACCGCCCTCGACCTGGAGTCAATCCCCAAACAAACCTTACTGATCCCGATAGACATTCGGCTAGAACTAATCCAGATCGAAGTCGTTCATGAAAATGAAGCATTACTCAATACGTTAGGTTTTGAGTTTTCATCATCAGGACCAGAAAATATAGCGTTACGAGCAATTCCATCATTTATCGGAACTGACAAAGTTACTGGATTAGTAGAGAACGTCATAAAAGATATCGTCCATTACGGAAGTACCAGGGTTTTGCAGGAACATCGTAATGAAGTTTTATCAACATTAGCTTGTCATTCCGCGGTGCGCGCCAACCGTAAACTAACGATTGAAGAGATGAATAACTTGCTGAGGGAGATGGAAAAAACAGAACGATCGGATCATTGTAATCACGGTAGGCCGACGTGGTTTCACATTTCATTATCTGAGCTCGATACACGCTTCATGCGCGGCCAATAGTAAGCGCAGGCGCTCTACCAACTTCTCCGGTAGATATTCCCACATGACAAAGACAATAAAACCAACAGCAATATTTCTTCTCGGTCCAACTGCAGCAGGTAAAACTCAAATATGTCTTGAGTTAAGTAAAGAATTACCAATCGAAGTCATTAGCGTGGACTCTGCACTCGTATATCGACACATGAATATTGGAACGGCCAAACCCATCGGTGAGGAGCTAACAAACTGTCCTCACCACCTTGTCGACATCATTGATCCGAACGAGCACTATTCCGCTGCAAAGTTTAAAAATGACGCGGAGCGACTCATTGAAGAGATCACCCTACGCGGGGCGATTCCTTTACTCGCGGGCGGCACTATGATGTATTACAAGGCCTTCAAAGAAGGTCTCAACAAATTACCTGAGAGAAATACGCAAATCAGAAACGAAATTGAAATAGATGCGAGAAAACATGGGTGGCAATACATACATAAAAAATTACGAGAAATCGACCCTGAGACAGCTAACCGACTGAGTCCTAACGATTCACAGCGAATTCAACGAGCCATGGAAGTATTTCAAGTAACAGGGCAGCCCATGAGTAAGTTAATTCTCAAAGAGTCGCCGAACAAAACGGACATCGAAACGCTTGATATCGCTCTAATCCCCGAAAATAGGGCCATTCTTCATGACTGTATTGCTAGACGATTTATAGGAATGATCGAACAAGGCCTGGTTGACGAAGTCATTAATCTTAAAAAAAATTGGAATCTCACATTAGAAATGCCCTCAATGAGATGCGTGGGCTATCGGCAAACTTGGGAATTTTTAGAGAATAAATACGACGAGGCATCGCTGATTGAAAAAGGGTGTGCGGCTACCCGACAACTAGCCAAAAGGCAGCTCACTTGGCTTAGAAGCTTAACGATTAAGCACGTTTTCGATCCTTACGCTAACAACACCCTGAGTGAGATCAAAGAGCTGACCAAAAAATTCGTACGCTAACCTTTAGGTGTAATTTCCTTCTTAGCTGTAACGGATGTCTCTAACTCACCATCGCTTAACTGAATTTTTAATTGATCGTTAATAGCGACAGAGTCAACGCTCGTTAAAATCTCACCAGCACCGAACCTTACAATCGAATAACCTCTCGACACAACTTGCTTTGGGTCGAGATGCGATAGGCCACCGCTTACCCGCGCCAAACGGTCGTGACTAACAGAGACAATGTTGGCCATCTCGCGACGGATCCTAAGCCTCATATTATTTAACACCAAGGCAGAGGCTTTGCTGTTCGGCTTTGCACGAGTTAAATGACTAAATCCCGCGATCAAACGTGCTTCTCGACCTCGCATTAACCTTTGCGAACTGACACTGAGTCTTGCCGCCATTCGAGTTAGCGTTTCGATAAGCGAGGCATTACGTTTTCCGGGGTGAATTAACCTACGATTGAAATAATCTAACTGTTGCTGCCAGACCTCAACTCTACCTCTCATTTTTCCAAGTAAATCTTTTGATAGCCTTCGTAAATCTGATCTTATTTCCGTTGCCGAGTAAACCCCCGCAGCAGCGGCTGCAGTTGGTGTAACGGCGTGATGATCACATACGAAGTCGACCAGTGTTGTATCTGTTTCATGCCCGACACCGGATATTGTGGGGATCGAGCACTGCGCAATTGCACGAATTAATTCCTCAGAGTTAAACTCCCATAAATCTTCATAGCTTCCCCCACCCCGACAAATAATCAAGACGTCAACCTCACAGCGTGCATCAGCGACCAAAACAGCCTCTGCAAGCCGTAACCCTGAGCCAACCCCTTGAACTGGAGAGTGATAAACAACAACGGAAACGCTAGGAGCTCGATCAGCCAGTGTTTTGCAAACATCACGGAGCGCCGCTGCATCTTTTGAAGTAACCACTCCGATTTTTTTAGGGAATCGAGGTAGAGGCTTTTTTTTGTCGGGCTCAAACAAGCCTTCCTCAGCCAGAAGACTTTTTCGCTTTTCATACCTTTCGAATAATTGTCCGATTCCAGAGCGTTGAATCAATTGGACGACCAATTGAAACTCACCACGCTTCTCAAACATTGAGGGAGAGGCCAATACCTCCACTTCAAGACCATTATCGATCTCAAAATCAGCCCTTATGAGCCGCGAACGGAACAGTACGCATCGGACTTGGCTGGAATCATCCTTGAGGGAAAAATAACAATGACCTGACGCCGCTCGCACAAAATTTGAAATTTCGCCTTTAACCCAAATCTCTGGAAAAGTATTTTCAATTAACGATTTGATATTTTTAGTTAACTGCGAAACCGTCAGAACGCCGGTTTGACTATTTTTCTTAATCATAATTAATGCTCG
>CAJQMS010000084.1 GCA_905479505.1 uncultured Burkholderiales Genera incertae sedis bacterium
CCATTTGCATCGCGCCGGATATTGCGAATAGCAACTTTTGTTGACTCTGCCTCTTTCCTGACCACCTTGACAAGGTCTCTTCTTCTCTCCTCGGTAAGAGCAGGCATTGGAACACGGATTTGATCCCCTAAGGCAGCTGGATTTAATCCCAAGTCAGACTCTCGAATAACTTTTTCCACAATAGATCCCATCGATTTCTCCCAGGGAACGACTGAAAGCGTTCGAGCATCAATGGCAGTCACGTTAGCCACCTGCGTCAAAGGAGTCATTGCGCCGTAATAATCAACTTGGATGTGCTCCAATATTGATGGGTGTGCACGACCTGTACGAATTTTTTGAAGATCTGTTTTCAAAACATCCAGAGACTTATTCATTCTCTCCACTGCCTCGGTTAAGACGGCCGAAACTTCAGACATTTGTTTCCCCTTATTTGATCAATCGTGAACTAGAGTACCCTCTTTACCTCCAAGAACAGCATTTTTGAGCGCACCAGATTTTAGAACGCTAAAAACGCATAAAGGCAGCTTTTGATCACGACATAAAGTTAAAGCTGTTGCATCCATTACCTTAAGCTTCTTCTCAATAGCCTCGTCGTAATGAATAGTCTCGTAACGCTTTGCATTTGGGTTTTTCACCGGGTCATCTGAATAAACGCCGTCGACTTTAGTAGCTTTGAAGACAATATCAACGTTCATCTCCATCCCTCTAAGCGCCGCAGCTGTATCAGTCGTAAAAAAAGGATTTCCGGTTCCTGCCGCAAATATCACTATTTGATTTTGCTCTAAATACCGGATTGCTTTTCCCCTTACATACGGCTCGGCGACTTGCTCAATATTCAACGCTGAGACCACTCGACTTTTTGTTTTTAATCGACGAAAAGCATCTTGTAATGCGAGTGCATTCATGACGGTAGCCAGCATCCCCATATAGTCAGCTGTTGCCCTATCCATCCCAGATGCCGCAGGTGCCATACCTCGAAAGATATTTCCACCGCCTATAACAACAGCCATTTGCACGCCTAACTGAGCAACTTCCACCAGCTCAGAGACAATACGATCAATGGTCACACGATTTACACCATATGCGTCTTCACCCATTAACGCCTCACCTGAGAGCTTAACGAGGATTCGGTTAAATTTAAGATCGTGATTAGTTTCCATCGATAAGTATGCTATTTGCTGGCCATTTGCGCGGCTACTTCCGCTGCAAAGTCATCAACTTTCTTCTCTATCCCCTCGCCAACAACGTAAAGAGCAAAACCTTCCACAGAGGACTCAGTTTCGTTGAGAAGCTTCTCAACAGTTTTTTTGTCATCTTTCACAAAAACCTGACCATAAAGTGTCACTTCGGAGAGATACTTCTTAACACTACCGTCAATGATTTTTTCGATAATGTTATCTGGCTTGCCCGACTCAACCGCTCTAGCTTTTGCAATTTCGCGTTCTTTTTCTAACAATGCTGGATCCACATCTTTAGATGATACCGAGACTGGCTTAACGGCGGCTATATGCATTGCCATGTCTTTACCTAATTCGCTTGAGCCGTTAACTAGATCAACCATTACGCCAATTCGACCACCGTGCAGGTACGATGATAGAGCACCTTTAGCATTGAATTTTTTCGCTCTTCTGACGGATATGTTTTCCCCTAACTTCATAATCAGCGCCTGTCTAACTTCTTCTACGCTTTCTCCTTGAGGGAGTTTTTGCTCAGAAATAACAGCAATATCCGACTCGCCAGTCTTGTTCACAATATCTGCAATATCATTTGCAAATTTAAGAAAACTCTCATCTTTACCCACAAAATCTGTCTCGCAGTTCACCTCGACAATGGCGCCTTGACGCATGTCATCACTAATGGCGACCGCAATCGCACCCTCGGCCGCGACTCGACCGGAAACCTTACTCGCTTTTGATCCGCTTTTTATGCGCATCAAATCTTCTGCTTTGACTAAATCACCATCAGTCTCCGAAAGTGCCTTTTTACACTCCATCATCCCAAGACCGGTACGTTCTCTAAGTTCTTTTACTAAACTCGCAGTAATCTGCGTCATCGTTCTAACTCCCTAATGCGTTATTCTTAAATACAAAACAAGACTATATTTACGTTAAGTCTATCCAAAAAACTGCTGATCAAAAGATAAAAAGATGGGGGCTTTTGCCCCCAACATCCTCTTATTAATTGGACTTTAATCTTTTTTCTTGGGTTCCGCGTCTTCCCCCTTAGGCTCAGCAGCCTGCTCTGCTACAACTTCATTCAAGGCCTGCTCTCGTCCAGCTAAGATAGCATCTGCAATACCTCTCGCATACAAACGTATCGCTTTGTTAGCATCGTCATTGCCTGGAATGACATAATCAATACCGGCTGGAGAGTGATTTGTGTCAACGACACCAATAATCGGTATGCCTAGTTTATTAGCCTCTTCAACTGCAATTTTCTGGTAGCCCACATCTACTATAAAAAGAGCATCTGGAAGAGAAGACATATCTTTTATGCCACCCAAGCTTTTGTCTAGCTTTTCGATTTCTCTCTGGTAAAAAAGGCTTTCCTTCTTCGACATACGTTCGTCAGCGCCATCAGCAACTAAAGCCTCCATATCCCTGAGACGCTTTGTCGATTGCTTGACTGTTTTGTAGTTAGTCAACATTCCACCTAACCACCTATGATTGACAAAAGGTGCTCCAGCCCTAATAGCCTCCTCTTTGATGATATCCCTCGCCTGACGTTTTGTGCCTACGAAAAGAATTTTTCCTTTGTTAGCTGAGAGTTGTTGAGCGTACTTAGCCGCTTCACGATACATCGCTAACGTTTTTTCAAGGTTTACGATATGTATTTTGTTTCGATGACCAAATATGAACGGGGCCATTTTGGGGTTCCAAAACTTAGTCTGATGACCAAAGTGGACGCCCGCATCTAACATTTCACGCATTGTGACTGACATTTCTACTCCTGTTTGGGTTATGCCTCCATCCGATGGAACTCCTTCAAGGAGCACCCTAACAAATCGGATGTGCGAATTTCACCAGATTTTTAACTGCAATCTGTTGATCTGATTGATTATATACGAAAACCTTTAAAAAATCACTAGATAAGAGAGATAGAACCTCCCCCGCGACTAGCCTCGAGAAACGCTCTTAGAAGCCTCGAATAGGCAGATGCCGGCTGAAACCGAGACATTGAGACTCTCAATAATGTCACCGATAGGGATTGACACCAAATAATCACATGTTTCGCGCGTTAATCGCCTAAGCCCCACTCCCTCTGCCCCGAAAACAAGAACTGTTCGAGAAGAGAACTCAAAATCTCTAACGGACTCATTTGCTTCACCATCGGTGCCGATAATCCAAAAACCTGATTCTTTTAATGTACGCAACGATCTTGATAAGTTTGTCACAGTAATTAAAGGCATAATCCCCGCCGCCCCGCTGGCGACCTTTTCAACAACGTCAGTTATTCCGACAGAGCGGTCTTTAGGAACAACAATCGCTGAAGCCCCGAAAGCACAAGCCGAACGCATAATCGCGCCAAGATTTCTCGGATCAGTAACGCCATCAAGCGCCACCAAGATCTGAGGTTTGTCCTCGGCAAGAATAATTTCATCCAAATCCTTAATTTTTCTCTCTAATTCAACTGACGCCACCACGCCCTGGTGTGCCATGTTAGGTAGCATTTGATCGAGGCTGACAGAATCCAACCGCACAATCTTCACACCGCTCTCCATCAGCTGTTTTTCTAACCTTCGAATTCGTAAATCTTTTCTCTTTTTATCGAGATAGACCTCATTTACGCTGTCAGGGTTGTAGCTCACTCGAGCAAATACCGCATGAAAGCCAAAGATTAAAGAGTTATTATTTTTTGACATAACGCTTATTATGCCCCGAAGTCTTTCGCTTTAGCGTTACACGGCCAGTCTCGATGTCAGCATCTCTGATAGTGATCGAGACACTGTCTCCTAAAAAGTATGTTTTACCTGAATTCTCACCTTTGAAAGCCACACCACCCTCCTCAAGATAAAAAAATTCGTGACCAAGCTCGGATACGTGCAGCAGTCCCTCTAAACATAGTGACTCAATAA
>CAJQMS010000085.1 GCA_905479505.1 uncultured Burkholderiales Genera incertae sedis bacterium
CTCAGATCTTTATGAGGTGGGGAGTGTTGCTAACATTCTACAAATGCTAAAACTGCCTGATGGCACGGTCAAGGTGCTGGTTGAGGGGGTGAATCGAGCTCGCTTGAACGGGGTAGTCGATGAAGAAACATATTTGACTTGTGAGACTTTGGAATTAGCCTCTCAAGCTGGCGATGCATCAAAACTAGAAGGAATGAGAAGAGCGTTAGTCACGCAGTTCGAACAGTACGTTAAGGTCAACAAAAAAATTCCGCCCGAGGTGTTGTCTTCCTTAGCTGGAATTGATGAGGCCGGTAGACTAGCGGATACAGTTGCCGCGCATTTGCCTCTTAAAATCGAACAAAAACAAGAAATATTGGAGTTGTCAGACGTCAAAGCACGTTTGGAGCACCTCCTTGCATTACTGGAGTCGGAATTAGATATTTTGCAAGTTGAGAGACGCATCCGTGGCCGCGTGAAGCGACAGATGGAAAAAAGTCAACGAGAATACTATTTGAACGAGCAAGTTAAAGCGATTCAAAAAGAGTTGGGTGATTCTGAAGACGGAGCCGACCTGGAAGAGCTGGAGAAAAAAATTAAGTCAGCTCGTTTGCCAAAAGAGGCAAAAAATAAAGCTAATGCAGAATTTAAAAAGCTCAAGTTGATGTCACCCATGTCAGCTGAGGCCTCGGTTGTGAGGAATTACATCGAAACGCTCGTTGGGCTGCCTTGGAGAAAGAAAAGTAAAGTTTCTTCGGACCTGAAAGCCGCTGAGAAAATTCTCAACGAAGATCACTACGGGCTCGATAAAGTGAAGGAAAGAATCATCGAGTACCTTGCCGTTCAGCAACGTGTTGATAAACTAAAAGCTCCGATACTTTGCCTTGTGGGTCCTCCTGGAGTCGGTAAAACATCGTTGGGACAATCGATCGCAAAAGCAACCAACAGGAACTTCACTAGAATGTCGCTAGGCGGAGTTAGGGATGAGTCGGAAATTCGCGGGCATAGAAGAACCTATATCGGCTCTATGCCTGGTAAGATTTTACAAAACATGAGCAAAGTTAAAGTGCGCAATCCACTTTTTCTTCTCGATGAAGTGGATAAAATGGGAACCGACTTTCGGGGAGACCCCTCATCCGCATTGCTGGAAGTGTTGGATCCAGAGCAAAATGATAAATTCGGAGATCATTATATCGAGGTAGATTATGACCTCTCAGACGTGATGTTTGTTGCGACTGCGAATTCAATGAACATCCCGGGCCCACTGCTCGATAGGATGGAGGTTATTCGCTTAGCGGGCTATACCGAAGATGAAAAAGTTAATATCGCACTTCGCTATTTATTACCGAAGCAACTCAAAAATAATGGTGTGGAGCCTAGGGAAATGTCTGTCTCAGAGGGTGCCATTCGGGATATCGTAAGGTATTACACCCGAGAGGCCGGTGTGCGTTCTTTAGAGCGAGAAATCTCTAAGATATGCCGCAAAGTTGTAACCGATATCTCTGTGAATAAGATAACTAAAAAAATAAACGTTAGCTCAAAAAATATAGACAAATATTTAGGCGTAAGAAAATTTAGTTTCGGTCTAGCCGAAAAAAATAATCAAGTTGGCCAGGTTACGGGTTTGGCTTGGACTGAAGTAGGCGGTGAACTCCTTACGATAGAGTCGGTGATTCTTAAAGGGAAAGGGAACATTCAGCGAACCGGTTCGCTTGGGGACGTGATGAAGGAATCGGTGGAAGCTGCCCGGTCGGTCGTTCGATCTCGATCTCATGTTTTGGGGATTGAAGATGATTTGTTCGAAAAGCACGATATTCATGTGCACGTGCCCGAGGGGGCTACACCTAAAGATGGACCTTCGGCCGGGATTGCGATGACTACGGCCTTAGTTTCTTCGATTACCAAAATCCCTGTGCGCTGCGACGTTGCCATGACCGGTGAAATCACGTTAAGAGGTGAGGTGCTAGCTATCGGTGGATTAAAGGAGAAACTGTTAGCTGCACACAGAGGCGGTATCAAGACCGTATTGATCCCTCAGGAAAACGTTAAAGACTTGGCTGATATACCCGACAATATTAAGGGTAAGTTGAATGTCCATCCTGTCAAATGGATTGATGAGGTTTTAGACATGGCGTTGGAGCGGGCGCCTATTTCGATGGCTGATGATGACTCAAGTGCAGTCACCATCTCTACTGTTGATAAAAACGAATCTAAACCTACGAGAGTGAAACATTAGCAGCTGATGTTATCCATGTTTAAAAAGTTTTTTTTAAGTATGCTTGACAGGCGCTTTTTACAGTTGTTATAAACATGCATGAGGATATGCGAGTGCAAAAAAATTATTTTTGTTTTACCCTTGTTCTAGAACTTAGCATTGTGGGTTTGGGGGTGAACCCGCTAATAAACTTTTAAATATAATTATTAATACGAAAGGATTCGACGTGAATAAATCAGAATTAGTGGAGGCAATGGCTGCCGCGGCAGATATTTCGAAAGCTGCTGCTGAACGTGCATTGGATGGAGCGACATCGGCAATCACCGGCGCTCTTAAGGGTGGTGATCAAGTGACTATAGTGGGTTTCGGTAGTTTCTTAGTCGGTGAGAGAGGAGCGCGAATGGGTAGAAATCCTAGGACGGGCGAGAGCATTCAGATTAAGGCTTCTAAGTCACCGAAATTTCGGGCTGGTAAAGCACTCAAGGATGCAGTAAACTAGCGCGCTTTCAAGATTGCGTCTTGGCCCATTTTGCGGCCTAGGTGAAGTCAACAAAGAATTGCATCGGGTGCTTAGCTCAGCTGGTAGAGCGTCGCCCTTACAAGGCGAATGTCGGGAGTTCGAACCTCTCAGCACCCACCAGACCGATGTAAGGAGTGGTAGTTCAGTTGGTTAGAATACCGGCCTGTCACGCCGGGGGTCGCGGGTTCGAGTCCCGTCCACTCCGCCAACAAAAAAAGGTGAACGAAAGTTCGCCTTTTTTGTTAATCTATCTCATCATTAATTTAGCCGAGCTGCGTAGGTATACCCCATGTTTGATTTCATAAGTAAATATAAAATTTTCTCTCAGGCAATTTTAGTACTAATAGTCCTGACCTTTGCCTTATTTGGCGTAGATTCATATTTTCGAGGTCAAGATTCAGCGCAAATTGTTGCTGAGATAGGAAACAGCGCGGTATCGCAGCAAGAATTAAATATGATGGTGAGACAGGAGCAAGATCGACTCAGACCGCAGACTCAAGCAAATCCCCAGGCTGCTGAGTATCTTCAAACACCCGAATTCAAGCAATCAGTGCTAAACAATATTATTCAACGACGTTTGTTATTAAACCAGGCGCGTGATGTCGGTATGATGGTGGCCCCTGAAGAACTTAGGCAGGTAATTGTAGGTGTCCCCGCTTTTTTTGACGACTCGGGACAGTTTTCCGTAGACAAATATGAAAGACTTTTGCGTGCGCAAAATTTAACTCCAGCTGAGTTTGAGTTACAAATCGAGCAAGATCTGCTAATTGGACGTCTTCAAAATGTAATAAAAGGAACTGCGATTGTTTCTGACTCAGTGGTGAATCGGCTGGTTAAACAGCGCGGTCAACAACGTGAAGTCAGTCAGATGATCTTTTCGCCAGCAAAATACAGAGAGTCAATCACAGTCACGGATGAAGACGTTAGGGGATATTTCGATGACAACAGGGAGCTATTTAAACTCCCAGAAAGAGCGAAAGTTGAATATCTCGTTTTGAATGAAGAAGCTGCAGCTGCATCGGTTGATTTGACGGAAGAAGAGTTACGTCAGGCGTATGAAGACAGACTTTCTGAATTTCAAAGTATCGAGGAGCGAAAAGCTAGCCACATTTTGATTTCAGTTATAGAGGATGGGTCAGACGAGGAAAAAGATGAGGCTCAGGCTCTTGCCAATGACTTACTAGAAAAAATAAATGCTGATCCCTCGAGCTTTGGAGCGCTAGCTCTGGAATTTTCTAATGATCCAGGGTCTGCCGAGAATCAGGGTGATTTGGGTTTTCTCGAGCGTGGATTAATGGTTGAGGCATTTGATAAGGCTTTGTTTGAATCAGAACTGGGTGCAATAGTTGGGCCTATTCAAACTAAATATGGTTTTCATATCATCCGAGTTGATGATGTCAAAAAGGTTGAGACGATATCCTTTGATGATGCACGCGAGAGTATTGAAAAAGATATCCGTAAAACTAAAGTTGAAGAGTCTTATCTTAGTGCGTCACAGGTGTTCAGCGATCGAGTATACACAGACTATGACAGCCTCCTTCCGGTTGCAGAGGAGCTTGGCCTCACGGTGCAAACCAGTGACTGGATTAGCCGTGACAGCGCAGGTTATAACGCTCTGCTTGATAAGCCAGAACTTTTGCAAGCTATATTCTCGGCTGAATCATTGGACGAAAAACGTAATACAGAGGCCTTTGAGGTTCAACCGAAGACGTTAGTAGCTGCGAGAGTCGTCGAGTATGCTGTTGAAGAGGACATGAGTTTTGAGGAGGTGGCGTCCGAGGTTAAGGACTTCCTGCAGTCACAGGGCGCGTTAGATAAAACGATTACTGAGGGCGAATTTGCCCTTGAAAAGCTTGTCAACGGCCAGGAAATTAAAGATGGGGAGTGGTCAAAGCCAGGGATGGTTACTCTTGTAAAGCGTCAAGGACTTCATCCTGAAGGATTAAGAGCCATCTTTGGGGTTTCGAAAGATGATATACCGGCTCATGTTGGTATGGCGATCGATGATGGACGTTATGTTATCTTTCGGGTTTCTAAGATTCAGGACGTGGAAGAGGTCACGGACGACGATTTAGCGACGGCGAAAAGGCAGCTGGAGTCAATGTTAAATCAACAACAGATGGACGCGTACATTGCGAGTTTACGTGAGAAAGCTAACGTTCGAATTAAAAGTGAGTCTTCAGTTTCAACTGATTAAGATCGGAGTTTTCCCCTAATCAAGCGGAGCAACGCCTGCAGTGTTGAAGCCTGCGTCAACGTAAGTGATTTCCCCAGTAATACCGCTTGCGAGGTGGCTTAGTAAAAACGCTGCGGTATTGCCAACTTCATCAATAGTGACGTTTCTCTTCAGTGGTGACGTTTTTTCCGCAAATGAAAGTAGCTTAGAGAAACTCCCAATACCGGCTGCTGCTAGCGTTTTAATAGGACCTGCTGAGATGGCATTAACCCTGATCCCGTCAACGCCTAGGCTGTGTGCCATGTAACGGACATTCGCCTCTAAACTTGCTTTGGCAAGTCCCATTACGTTGTAGCTTGGAAACGCTCGCTGCGAACCAAGATATGTTAAAGCCAGAAGTGAAGCATGACGGTCCAGCATAAGAGGGCGAGTTGCTTTTGCTAATGCGGAAAAACTGTAAGAACTGATGTCGTGAGCTATTTGGAACGAATCCCTGCTTACTGAATCGAGATACCCGCCGCTTAAGGATTCTCTCGGTGCGAAAGCAATTGAATGCACTAGGCCATCAATTACCCCCCATTCTTTTTTTAGCGAATTCGCTAAACCTTCTATTTGTGCGTCACTTCCGACATCACAAGGTAGCACCAGGTCAGTATTAAAGTCTTTAGCGAGCTCCTTAACTCTTTTTTCGATTTTTTCGCCACCTGCGTAACTAAAAGCTAGTGTGGCACCCTCTCGGAGGGCGGCTGTTGCAATGCCGTATGCTATTGATCTGGTGCTAAGTAAACCGGTTATAAGTATTTTCTTTTCTGATAGGAAGCCCATTAGTTCACCGTTTCTGTAAATACGTGAATGATATTTTAACCCTCGAGCATTTTTGATACACGCGGGACCGATAGGTCTTTATAAATCACGAGTTTTTTTCCGACTCGAATCATATTGGAACGTAATTTGTTCCAGGTCTTTATTGCTTTGATGGAGACGCCATAACGTTTCGCAATTCCAGATAGAGTATCCCCTCGCTTAATGCGGTAAACAAATTCTTTTCCATAAAGTGAGCTTGGATGGTTAAATTCGGAAAGCGTCCAAGTTTTTTCAAGATTCGACAGTCCTAGGCTACTTGGCCAAGGAATCAGTACTGATCGACCTTCTTGGATAGGTACATAAGGCCTAAGCCCGTTGATAGCTCTGAGCTTATCTAGACTAATCGAAAATTGTTCGGCCGTCTGAGACAGTGTGTCCCCTTTTTTAAATTTGTATGTACCCCAATTTAAAACCGGGGATTCTATATTTTTCAGGTTGTTTTTAAATAGGTTAACGCGATCGGTTGGTATTAGCATAAAGCTATCAGTACCCCCTGTGTATACAGGACGATTATGCGATGGATTCAGCATTTCAAATTCTTCTAGGTCTATTTCTGCTAGTTTTGCAGCTACATTTATATCAATCAAAGAGGGGACAGCCACGGGGGTGAAGTAGGGGTAATCCGCGACGTGAGGAAGATTGAGCGAGCCGGTGTGTGATTCAAGAACGATATTTTTGATCGCTTGCAATTTAGGAACGTAGTTTCTTGTCTCACTCGGCATTCTTAAGTCAAAATAAGAAGTCCCACGGCCTTGTTTTTGATTTCTTTTTATCGATCGTCTTAATCCGTTTTCGCCCCAATTATATGCGGCTAAAACTAGCTGCCAATCGTTAAACTCGTTGTGCAATACCTCGAGGTAGTCTAGCGCGGCTCGGGTAGAAGCCATGACGTCTCGACGATCATCTCGCCACCAGTTCTGTATCAATCCATAATTCTTCCCAGTTGAAGGAATAAATTGCCAAAGTCCAGCCGCATGTGCTCGAGAATATGCCACCGGGTAGTAGGCGCTCTCAATCATAGGTAGCAAAGCTAGCTCTGTTGGCATATTTCTTTTTTCTAATTCGCCAAGAATGTAATGTATATATTTTTGACTACGATTAAAAATTCTCGTTACGTATTTGAGGTTATTTTTGTAGCTCGTTTCGAATCGTTTTACGCGTTTACCTTGATTTCCTCTTTTGATAACTAACTTTTGTCCTATACGGATGAGTGAACCTCTAAGTTTGTTTTGGTCTTTTAAGGTTTTGATTGTGACACCGTAACGTTTTGCTAAACCTGAGAGTGTGTCTCCCCTTTTGACAACATAAAAGGTTGTTGCTGGGCCAGATTTAATATCGGGCATGCCAAAACCCTCAATAACGCGGGGCCAGATGCTTGGCGCTGATGCCAGAGAAATAGAAGTCAGACTGCTGCTTTCCGTATTCGGATATATATAATTGAAGGACCAAAAGCTGACTGTTTTGATATCATTTTCATTGAGATATTTTTCCACCTGCTCCGACGTGACATCAGTGTCGGCACTGATAGGGCCAGTGATCGAAGCAAGAAAGACTGCCAAAATCCGTAATGTTATTTTAAAGTTCATAATTAGGAGTTGTTTGCGTGTTACGGGGGGATTTAAAAAGTATTTTTCCACTCTCTAATTGTGGTAAAAATCTCTACTTCATTTGTGAGAACTTTCTGCGCCCTTTTTTTTGCCGCTGAAGCGATGGCTAAGTCAGCACACCGCAGAAATGGATTCACAATTTTCTCGAATCCAATAGTGCTTGGGAGTGAGGACTGTCCTTTGAATACCTTAAGTTTAACTTCTCTCTCGTACTCTAAAAGGTCGGGATTTTCAGGCTCCAATGCTAGCGCGAACTTAATGTTGGATAGTGTGTATTCGTGAGTACAGTACACTTTAGTTGAGTCAGGTAAAGACGCTAATTTACCAATAGATTCGAACATTTGCTGAGGTGTGCCCTCAAATATTCTTCCACAGCCGCACGAGAACAATGTGTCACCGCAAAAGACGTTTTGGTTGTCAGCATAGGCTATGTGACCAGAAGTATGTCCAGGGATATCGAGAATTGTATATTTGAGATTGAGAAGTTCTAAATCAACCGTGTCGTCCTCCACTAGGGTGTGCGTTATCAATGGAATATTTTCATTTTTAGGGCCGTAAACAGGGACATTTGAATGGTCTACCAGTTTTTCAATGCCGCTTACATGATCAAAGTGGTGATGAGTAATTAAAATGGCAGCTAATTTCAGATTTTTGGAGCGGAGAAAATCGAGGACAGGCTCGGATTCGCCAGGATCAACTACCACTGCGTGAGTCTCGTTGTAGATTGTCCAAATGTAATTGTCCTGAAAGGCCTTAACCGGATAAACTTGTGTCTTATTCATAACCCTCTATTTTGATGTCATGAAAACAAATGTCAACACACGTTGGTAATGTAGGCTCAGCGGATTGTTTCGAAGGATCCCTAGGTCGCGACCTTCTATTGACGGAGCGCTCGATTATTGACGATATGATCAGTGATGTCTTCGGATTCAATGCTATTCAAATTGGCTTTTCTGATTATGACTTTTTAAGTAATAGTCGAATCCCTAATAAGCATGCATTGTCGGAGTCACTAACAGCAGACATTTGCGGATGCCCCTACAAAAACCCCATAAAGTCTTGCTCCGTCGACCTCGTTGTGATGCCTCATGGCCTTGAATTTAGCTCTAATCCGCATAGTGTTGTTCGGGAAGTTGAACGAATTTTATTACCTGGTGGAGTTTTGGTGCTGTCAGCATTTAATCCGTTAAGTTTTTGGGGGCTACGGCACATCATTAAGAGGTATACGAGCAGTGGAAAGCATGTTTCGCCGGAGTTATTGAGCCTATGGAGGATCAAGGATTGGTTAAAGTTACTGAGTATTGATATTGAGGCTGGGAGGTGGGGTTACTATCGTTTGCCTTTAGCGCGAGAAGATTGGCGAGAGCGTTTTCAATTTATGGAAAGCGCAGGCGATCGTTGGTGGCCAATATTTGGCGGCCTTTTTTTCTTAAAAGCCGTAAAAAAGGTACGAGGAATGCGCATAACACTAGACCGATGGCCAACATATAACCCTGTTCACCAGACTATTCGCTCAACACAAAAAGATACGGCTGAATCTTTAAAATCACGGAGATATACAGTATGACGATAATAGATATTTATACAGATGGCGCTTGTAAAGGCAACCCCGGTCCCGGAGGCTGGGGTGCCTACTTGAAGTCGGGAGATCATGAAAAGGATATATTTGGCGGTGACTCTCAAACAACTAATAATCGTATGGAGTTAATGGCGGTCATAGAAGCCCTAAAAACGCTTAAAAATCGGTCACGGATTCGATTGTTTATAGATTCTCAGTATGTCAAAAACGGAATAAATATATGGATTTCAAATTGGAAAAAAAATGGTTGGAGAACCAGTAACAAGAAAGCGGTTAAAAACGTCGACTTATGGATGCAATTAGATGAACTTGTGCCAAACCACGAGATCGAATGGATCTGGGTTAAGGGACATGCCGGGAATTTCGGGAATGAGCGTGCGGACGCTTTAGCAAATCAGGGTGTACCACAATAGTGGAAGCCAAAAAAAACTTGTAGGAGACAAAGATGCGTTACGTTATGTTGGATACGGAGACCACAGGTCTTAGTCCGGCTAAAGGTCACCGGGTTATTGAAATCGCAGCCATCGAAGTGGAAAATAGGGCAGTCACTTCTAAGTCTTACCAAGCATATCTCGACCCGAAGCGTCCGGTAGAGCCAGAGGCGTTCAAAGTCCACGGGCTTAGCGATGAGTTTCTCGAAGGTAAGCCCACATTTGATTTGATTGTTGATGAATTTTTAGCATTCGTAAAGGGCAGTACTGTGGTCATTCACAATGCGCCTTTTGATGTGGGTTTTTTGAATATGGAGCTAGGAAAGATTGGCTTGGGAACGTTTGGAGACCATTGCCATGAGGTGATCGACTCATTATCGATGGCGAGGCGGCTTCATCCGGGGCGCAGAAACTCGCTGGATGCGCTTTGTGAGCGCTATGCCGTTGACCGATCTTCTCGAACACTGCATGGGGCGCTAATTGATACTCAGTTACTTGCTGAAGTTTACTTGGCGATGACTCGAGGCCAGGATAGCTTTTTGAATGATGATGCGCCTAGGAGGCATACCGCTAAAATCGATAAAAGTGTTTCGGTCTCAAAAAGGCAGGTGCACGTGCTGGAGGCCTCAGTGGATGAGTTGACGCGACATGATAACTATCTCGACCGACTGAACCACGCAGAGGAGATTCAACCAATATGGAAAGGTCCTGACGAGTAAATGCGTCGCGACGTCAAAACCACGCCCTTGAGGATAAAAAAATCAAATTTACCCTCTAAAATTTGTTCTGTTTGTTTGAAGCCTTTTACTTGGCGGAAGAAATGGGAGAGAGATTGGGAGCAAGTTAAATATTGTTCGGAACGGTGCCGCCGCTCGAAAGGATCGTGAGGAATACATGAAAGAGTTACGTTTAATCTTAGGTGACCAGCTAAATATAAATCACTCATGGTTCACCGAGGTCGATAGCCAAATCGTCTACTTAATGATGGAGGTTAAGTCGGAAGCAACCCGTTCTCCTATACATGCCCAAAAGTTGTTGGGTACTTTTGCCGCAATGCGTTATTTTTCTGCTCAATTAGTTGAGCGTGGCCACCAAGTCGAATACCTTAAAATTGATGAGTCTGATAATCAACAGTCGTTTAGCGGCAACCTAGAGCATCAATGCCAATACCATTCGGCCCACAGTTTTTTTTGGCAGGAACCCGACTCCCATTACGTTGACAGAGAATTGTCGAGGTTTCTTAAAAACTCTGGTCTTCCAGGAGGGAGTGTATCCTCTGAGCATTTTTATGAAGAGCGCGATTCGCTGGAGCTTTTCATGGAGAAGAAAAAATCCTGGAGAATGGAGAGTTGGTACCGTCATTTGAGGGTTAAACATGACGTTTTGATGAGCGACGCGAAACCTCTCGGAGGTGGTTGGAATTTTGATAAAGAGAATAGAAAAAGTTGGCGCGGGGAGCCAAGGCCAGACGCTTTTGTAAGACCAAGTCATGATCACTCTCAATTATGGGATGAGATAGTTCATTCAGGCATCGCTACCTTCGGTAACCCAAGTGCTGATAACTTTCAATGGCCAATCAGTCGAGAGGAGTCTTTGGCGCAGCTAGAAAGTTTTTGTGAAACCAATCTTCGCCATTTTGGCGATTACCAAGACGCAATGTCAGTAAAACATGAGACCTTGTTTCACTCTTTGTTATCGTTTTCGTTAAATACAAAATTGATCTCTCCAAAAGAAGTCGTTGATAGAGTGATTGGTGGGTTAACAGAGGATTTCGAAAATATCGCTAGTATCGAGGGATTTACTAGGCAAATCCTGGGTTGGAGAGAGTATATTCGAGGCATTTACTGGGCCAAAATGCCGGAGTACCTCACAAGTAATGAATTTTCATTCACTAGGAAGTTACCTAAGTGGTATTGGACTGGGGAAGTTGGGATGAATTGTCTTAGCGTCACGATCAAACAGTCGTTGAGTACAGGTTATGCCCATCACATTCAACGCTTGATGATTGTTGGTAATTTTTCCCTACTGGCTGGTTTGAACCCTCATGACGTTCACCTGTGGTATCTGGGAATTTATATTGATGCTCTAGAGTGGGTGGAGGCACCTAATACCATCGGAATGAGCCAATACGCCGACGGTGGAGTTCTTGCAACAAAGCCGTATGTCTCCAGCAGCGCATACATTGATCGGATGAGTGATTACTGTAAGGGTTGCCGATATAGTCGAAAGGAGAAAAATAACGAAAAGTCATGCCCTTTCGATACGTTATATTGGGACTTTTTATCATCTCAAAGAAAAACCTTTGATAAGAATCCTAGAATGGCTATGATGTTAAAAAACCTAGATCGAAAGCCTGATGAAGAGCGGGTGGCAATAAGCAGTCATGCGAAATTATTGCGGGAAGGTATTGAGCAACTATAAAGTCGGTTTGAGTTAAATTTTTCTTACCTCGAATTATATGGTTATTAACTAGGAGTGAGTTTGTGATGCGCGGTGTATTGGTGTTTTTGATCGGAATGTTTCCATGTCACTTTGCCGGCGCTTGGAGTAGCGATGTCCAAGCATCAGGCTCATTTACAGCAACTATCGCTTACGAAAATCAAAATATATATCAAGTGCACATGTCTCCTGTCTCTAATTTGCACTGGATAACGACCGAGTCGTGTGATTTAGAGCTTCTTTTTGATGATGTCATTGTGGAAATTTACGAGAAGAATGGCCAACGTTTTGGCGCGGTTTTTCAGTTAGTGCAAAGCGATAGCGCTCAAGAGGAATGGCCGCAATGTGTAGTATCCGGGCTGTATAGCGAAGATCCAAACTAGTCTTCAAGAAATAATTACTCTTTACGTTTAATTTTTTCTGTCAAATCTATGCTTATGCTGTGCCTAAGCAAAATGCCTAATGTGGGATTTCGAGACAAAAGCTGCTCTAAGGCGGTACGATCCCAAGAGATTAAACGGGTGGCGGTTTGAGTAATTGTTGTGGCGGACGCGTTACCCTTATTAATGAAAGACATTTCTCCGATAAACGTTCCATCCGATATCTCGGCAATCTCTTTTTTATTCTGGTTAATAGCAACTCTGCCGTTTTGGATGAAGTACAGCTTGTTAGGTGTTTTATCCTCGGTCGTCAAAATGCTACCAGCTTTCACAGTTTCCCATTGACCTGAACGTAATAATTTGGCTAGTTCAACTTTGTTAAAGTTTGAGAAACTCGTGTCCAGCATTTCAAGTTCGATTTCACTCAGGGTTACCTTTGATTTTTCGAAGTAAATTTGGAAAAGACGCCCAAAATTGATTAATGCAAATAAAATACACCAATAAAGAGGTATCAAATCGGGAGAACCCATCGGATGGAAGTAATTGTATAAAATTGCAGCCAGAGAACTAAAAATCGCAAGAACTCTCAGCGTGATGATGTCCTTTACGACAAAGGAGAGGGCGGTCAAAAAAAAAGCAAAATGTCCGATGATTGACACGAGTTGTATAGACATAGGCATCACCTAAGGTATTAAATCTGAAATCATCATACTCGTCTTTTGTTCCTGGGAGTGGTCATGTAACTGGATGAGTATTTTATGTTGAGATGATTTGATAGAATCCGTAAAGAATTGCTTTAATTAATATAAATATCGAAGGATAGGTTTATGCATAAAGAAACTGATTTTTTTATTGATGGGTCGTGGGTCAAGCCAAACTCTAACCGAACGCTCTCGGTTATTAATCCTTCTACTGAGGAGTCTATTTGTCAGGTCACTCTCGGCGATGAAAGTGATTTGAATCGAGCCGTTGAGGCAGCTAAAAATGCTCAGCCAGAATGGGCTGTCACGTCAAAAGAGGAACGTCTTGCGTTACTTGAATCATTATTGAGTATTTACAAATCGAAGATGGGTGAGATGGCTCAAGTCATTTCAGACGAAATGGGCGCACCGATTTCACTTGCGCAATCAGCCCAGGCAGGCGCTGGTTTTGCGCATTTGCGTCAAACTATTAAGACCTTGGAGGGTTTTAGTTTTGCCACTGAAGTCCCTAAGAAAGAGGGAGTTGACCATATTTTTCATGAGTCATTGGGTGTCGTGGGATTAATTACACCATGGAATTGGCCAATGAATCAGGTGATGTTAAAAGTTGCTCCTGCTTTAGCAGCAGGCTGTTCAGTAGTTCTAAAGCCGTCTGAAGTGGCGCCGTTATCAGCTATGTTACTGGCAGAGATGATTGAAGAGGCAAACTTTCCCAATGGTGTATTCAACTTGATTAATGGCGACGGTACTGGTGTAGGCTCTTGGTTAACCCAGCATCCAGATGTGGCTGCAATATCATTCACTGGGTCTACCCGAGCTGGGAGACTGATCATGAAGTCCGCCAGTGAGCACGTTAAGCCTTTATGTTTAGAGCTTGGTGGTAAAGGTGCAAATATTATCTTTGCGGATGCTGATGAGAAAGCAATAAGCAGAGGAGTTCGCCAATGTTTTCTAAACAGCGGACAATCATGTAATGCTCCTACCAGAATGCTTGTGGAGGAGTCGCTCTATGAGTCAGCAATTGAGCAGGCGCAAGAAATGGCAAAAAAGACGCTTGTTGGTTTCGCGCATGAAGAAGGAAGACACATTGGTCCGGTTGTTTCGGAGATCCAATTCCAAAAGATTCAAGTACTGATAGCTCGCGGTATTGAGCAAGGTGCGCGGCTTGTATCAGGCGGAGTAGGTCGCCCCGAGGGGTTTGAGAAAGGATTTTTTGTTAAGCCTACAGTGTTTGCAGATGTCACTCCAGATATGGATATATTTAAAGAAGAAATATTTGGTCCGGTACTCTCGATTATTCCATTTAAGGATCAAGCGCACGCCGTTGAACTGGCGAATGATACGCCTTATGGGTTAACTAACTACATCCAAACAGGGGATCCTGATCGCGCGCGCGAGCTTGCCCGTAAATTGCGTTCCGGAATGGTTGAAGTGAATGGTGCGTTGCTTAGTCCAGCAAGTCCGTTTGGCGGTGTAGGGTTATCCGGAGTAGGACGTGAGGGCGGCGTATGGGGGTTGGAGGAGTTTCTATATCCAAAAGCAGTGAGTGGCATTTAATTACTGAGGGCATGATTTTATTGATGAGTGGTTTGTCTTGCAGTTTGTCTTGTAGTTCGTCTTGTCTATGAGACAAGCTCAAATTAAAATCCTGGGATATGGCGGGCTTATCCCCTTTTTTGGATGTGTGGCTCTGGCACATGGTTCGGAGCAGCCTGACTTTTGGATTTATTCCCTTCACATCTATGGGGTAATAATTGCATCATTTCTGGGCGCCATTTCGTGGGGCTTAGCTATTTCGTCTAAAAGTATGCTTCCTGTTCAGCGAGATTTCTTAGTTTATTGGGGCGTGATCCCGGCTATTTTGGGTTGGGTCTGTATGCTCATCCCGCAAACTGTCCGACTCTATCCACTGTTGCTTTTGTTTCTCCTTAATTTGGGAGTCGATGTCTATATTTGTAAGAAGCATACCTTGCCCAAATTTTGGTTGGAACTAAGAGTGTACTTGACCTGTGGTGTGGTTTTAGCCCTTCTATTCGCGGCTATTAGTCTTTAAAGGTGAGAATACATTTGTGAGACGATGGCGCGCCCCTGACTTGTCTCTCTTAAAAGTAATATCTCTTCTCCTACATCAGGATACAACCGCTCCCAAAAGTAGTGAACCCATTTTTCACGGAATTCAGCGAGATTTTTGAATATTTTTTCGTCAATTAAACCAGCTTCTTTCGCTGATAAGTAAAACTCCACCATCTTACGATCGTAGTTGTTGTCAGACATTAGTGAAATAATTTGAATGGCGCGAACGTATTTAGCCGTTTCATCAACAGCTACATTATCTAGGGGTATAGCACCGAAAAAGTCAGCATATTCGATTGCTCTGCTGACTATTTTAAAGTTGGTATTTGTATCTAGAAAAGAGATATCTTGGATAAACTTCTTGCTTCTGAAAGCTTTATATGACCACATCGAAGAATCAGTGTGTGTATTGTCAACGGATACGGGTTTATCGGAGCTTATTTTTTGATTTTCGCCATCATCATCTTCTAGGACTCCTTTGATGATTCCGATGTTACAAAAGAGCACAGATGCCATCAGGTTGATTACTTGCTCGGGCATGACCACACCATCCCGACAGCGCATAGCGTTAAGAACATGTAAGCCGATGGAAGAAGTTGAAAGCACGTTTCCGAGCGAGAAATAAAGGCTACTGGACTTTGCAAAACGTGTGAACGCAATCAGCGCCATATTTTTAACGATATCTGACGCTTGCATGACGTCGTCGTTTTGATATTCGATTGATTCAGCGAGCACTCGTTCGAATTCAAATTTTGCAATTCGCGTGAAATTAATCATGCTCGGTGGACTCCTTCCTCAAAACCCTTGCTGATATAGACGCTGACATGTTTCATTAATTCCAATACTGAAGGGTCAAGTAATTCCGGTTTCGGACTAAAAAATTCGAGCACCCACCTGACTCCCAATCCGTCCTTTAACGGGAAAGCAAATGCTCCTCGGACGCCGATATCTTTGGCTAACTTTGCTCGAGGAAAATTTGGATCTACTGTGACGTCAAAAATCGTTTGCACTGCTGCTGTATTAAATACTCTGCCAGGTAAGCCTTCTCCACCTTTGAAAACATAAGATTCACTAATTGCTTTGAATTCTTGTGTTAGATCGTCATCAGAGCTTGAGTACCACAACTTCATTGATCGAAGCACGACGCCGTTTTCATTACGTTGAACTGAGTAAGCGTGTCCCATTGGCCAATGTTTATAAATACAAATCTTTTCCATTATCAAACGAATTAAATCTTCAACTTTATATTTCTTCGCTTGAATTTTTGTGATCTCACTTAAAAGTTCGATACCACTTTTCTCGAGCTCTGCCTTATGACTTTGAGAGAAAACATGGTAATTCAGGCTCGATACCCAATCTTTTCCTTCGTCAGTCACTTGCAAATATTTAAGTGCTGAGCCTATGTGTGGTCGGACAAAGTTAAGAAAAAAGCTAGGATATCCACGTCGAAGGTCCGAAGGTGATTGGTACCCCATTTTGTCAGCAGATCCAGTTTCTTTAAATTCATAAAATAACCTTGGGATCTTTATGTCATACATAGGATCGGCTAACTGTCCAATGAGATCTGCTGACCCGACTAGGCTCGCTAGGGAATGGAATTTCTCTTCCGCGGCGCTGGTGACTTCTCCTCGATCGGGTATGGGGAACTGGGTGTAGCTAATTAATTTCTCAAGTAATTTTTTGTCGATATCCTTATGCCAGGTTCTTTGTTGGATGAAGAGCTTTCCGCGTTCAACGTGATAGGGCGTTAACGACGCATCTGTATCACCCGGCTTTAATGGGTGAGTGTCCCCTTTAGCGTTAATTACTTGTTTAAATTCACTATCGCCGGTGAGAATATTTTTGACATACCCAATGTCGTGAAAAAGTAGCGCGATCGTGAAGTGAAGCCAGTCCGAGGCATCAAGTTCTCCTTCAAGTGTTTTTTTACCAGCAAAAATTTCCTGACCACAGAGGGTCACCATGCAGGTATGCTCGACATCATGATAAAGCGCATCCGAACTGCTTATCAAGTTCATCGCAGTATGAACCGCATCAGATATGAGGTTCTCATACTCGGGTGGGCTTTGAGGAAGGATTTCCTTTCTCTTTAGCTCTAACTTTTGAATAAAATCACTTTTGATATTGGATAGCATTTTATTTTTTCTCTGAGCTTTTTTTTATTGTACATGCCGGCGTCTAAATTAGCGATCACATGTATCTGAGAATGAAAAGGCCAATAGTCAATTGAAAGTCTGGCGCAGCCCCCTAGCATTTTTGCTTAGCTTCATTTCGCTAAAAAAAATCACAGGCTGGCGAGCTGTTGTTTAACTATCTTTTGTAGCCCCAATGACGAGGAGGCTGGCGTTGAGAATTTGGCGAAATGAGTTAAGAAATACTTTCGTCCCCGAGCTGATAACAGGCCTTCCGCAGATACGGGGTCTAGTTTTCGCCACTCAGATGCGAGTTCTCGGGTTAATTCTTCTTCAAACTGCGGTAGGGCGCTCGCAAGAATATCCGCCTCTTGACAAATAACTGCTTGCCAAACGGGGTAATTTAAATTAAACGCCGACGCGGCTGCGCCTCTGTGTAGCCCTGAATAAAGCGCTGGATCAGTACTCCAAATAATACGTTTGATAGAGTAAATGTCATGTGCATCGCATTGTGCGTCCTGGAGCAACGGCTCGATTAGATCAAACGAACGTGCCTCTAGCTGACATATCGTTGTATTTCTTGTGCCGTTATGTCCCGCATCGTGGGCTGTCATAGCAACCAGCGCTAG
>CAJQMS010000086.1 GCA_905479505.1 uncultured Burkholderiales Genera incertae sedis bacterium
TACCTAGTGCGCTGCAGTTGGAAGCTTTAGAGTCCGACAAATGGGAAGTGTCATCGCCTTGGTATCGTTGGGTGATGGAGAAATGAGGTTAAACCTAAATCGCGGTTTAAAAAAGACAACACTAAGCATAATCATCGCGGCATCACTCAGTTTTGGATTTTATCTCCTTTATTTGCTTTCAACTCAAATTACGACAACTAACGATGTTTTTAATGATCTACCAATTCTTCTTGGGGTAGGTGTTGGGCTCATTGTTATTTTGATGGTGTTAGTGGGAGCGCAACTCCTGGTTACGTTTAGGCGGTTTAAAGCAGGAGTTTTTGGTTCAAAATTAACGGTTCGACTAATACTAGTATTTATTTTAGTTTCCGTGGTGCCAGGTGCTGTCATGTATGGTATCTCTGTTCAATTTTTAGCGGGTTCTATTGAATCCTGGTTTGATGTTCGTGTAGACCGCGCTTTGGAGGGAGGATTAAATTTAGGCCGTGCAAATTTAGAGAATGGGCTGGGAGAGTTACAAAGGAAGGCGGACTCAATGGCGGTTAGTTTGTCGTACCAAACCACCGCCACCCAGGTTTCATCCATTGATAGTCTCCGAGATCAAGCGGCGATCACTGAGGCAACCCTATTCACCACGAGTGGAGAAGTGGTCGCCTCATCTAACTCCGGAACTGATTCTTTTATTCCCCTGGGCTTGACACAAACGATAATGCGTCAAGTTCAACTTCAAGAAAGTTATTCAGGGATAGAGGAGAGCGCTGAAGCTGATTTGCTTTTGAGGGTGGTTGTACCGATAAATCATCTAGAAGCTGAGATGCAAATTTTGCAAGTGACTCAACGGGTGCCGCCCAGGCTCGCTCAGGACGCCGCAATGGTTGAAGAGGCTTACAGAGATTATCAGGAGCTCTCATTGTCAAGATATGGACTACAACGTTTGTATAACCTAGCTTTAACATTATCCCTTGGATTAGCGCTTTTTTCCGTGGTTTTGCTCGCCGTCACTTTTAGTAATCGTTTGTCTGCGCCTTTAGGTTTTTTGGCTGCGGGTACGAGAGCTGTGGCAAAAGGAGATTTCAGTCAACGAGTACCGATAAGCCGGGGTGATGAGCTGGGGTTTTTGACTGAGTCTTTTAGCGTGATGACGGGACAGCTTTCGGAGGCAAAAGATGCAGCTGAGAAGCACGAAACCGCGCTCACACAAGCAAATGCCTATTTATCGAGCATTTTGGAGACTTTGTCGGCGGGCGTACTGACCTTTGATGAAAAATTAAATTTGCGTGCTTACAACCCTAGCGCAGAGCAAATTCTAGGCGAGAACTTAGAGAATTCGTCGAATGTGACGAAAGAGGGGCCAGCCGGCTTAGATTCTATGAGAACACTTATTTTGGGAGATCTGGCTGACTCAACCGAGTCTCAACTAGAGAGACAATTAGAACTACTCGTAGATGGCGTTAAGAAGGTGTTACTCGTTCGTGTATCCACCCTTGGCGAGGGCGACTTACCGGGGTTCATTGTGGTATTCGATGATGTGACAAACTTACTTGATGCACAAAGGTCGGCACTTTGGGGCGAAGTTGCTCAACGACTTGCTCATGAGATTAAAAACCCACTCACGCCAATACAATTATCAGCTGAACGATTGACGCATCGTTTAAGTTCTAAATTAGAAGAAGATGACGCTGCAATGCTAGAGCGATCAATAAAAACCATAGTCGACCAGGTGGCGGCCCTTAAGGGAATGGTTAACGCTTTTAATCAGTATTCTAGAAACCCAGATCGAAAATCTGAATTAGTGGATGTGAATAAATTAGCTCTAGACGTCATCGAATTGTACCGAGCCACCTCAGTGGCCATTGAGACGAACCTTGATTCTTCAGATGCCTTTCTTTGGGGCGACACAGGAAAACTAAGGCAGGTGCTGCATAATTTAATTCAGAATGCCGAACAGGCATTATTGGGTCATCAAAGTCCACAAATTTCAATAAAAACAGCAACAACACCCGAATCTATACTTATAACGGTGCAAGATAATGGCCCAGGTTTTACCAGTGAAGTAATGGATAGAGTCTTTGACCCTTACTTTACAACTAAGGCAAAAGGAACGGGCCTCGGTCTTGCAATAGTTAAAAAAATTGTTGAAGAGCACGGTGGTGAGGTGCTGATTAGCAATGCGAAAATTGGAGCTAACATAGAAGTAAGACTTCCACTTGCTCGCGCAGAAGAAAACTTTAAAATTTTAAAGAAGACAGTTTAATAATGAGTAAAATTCTTGTAGTCGATGATGAGGTAGGTATTCGTGAATTACTTTCTGAAATTTTAGGGGAGGAGGGTCACGAAGTCACGGTAGCTGAAAATGCTACGGTTGCGAGAAGTTTGTTTATGAAAGATCGACCAGAACTCGTTCTTCTGGACATCTGGATGCCTGACGTTGATGGTGTAAGTTTACTGAAAGAATGGGCCTCATCTGGCCTCATGTCGATGCCGGTTATCATGATGTCTGGGCACGGAACAATTGATACTGCGGTAGAAGCAACTCGTATTGGCGCGTATTCGTTTTTAGAGAAGCCCGTAGCGTTGCAGAAACTCCTATCAACGGTGTCAGCTGCTCTTAGAGATCAATCCAGAAACAGTACTCAAGATCCTGTGCACGTCACACTAGGCAAAACGGAAGCCGCATTGAATCTCAAACGAAAATGCGAAGCGTTAACGAAAACTGGAGCCCCGGTTTTGTTTTTAGAGGCGCCGGGGTCTGGTGCTGAACAGTGCGCGGCCCTATTGAAAAGATTTAATTCGCCTTGGGTCGTTATATCGGGGCCTGAGGATTATAGGACTATGAATGAACAACTAGTTGAAACAACCCGTGAGGGCGTAGTATTTTTTCGTGATATTGGAACATTAGAAAGAGCTCAACAAATGGATTTGGTTTCGCGATGGGAGGCACTTAAAAAAGCTGGTACGCGAGTGGTCGCGTCATCTAATTTTCGATTGAGTGGGCTGGTTGCCAAAGAGGAGTTTGAAATCAGATTGTACGATCTGATATCTGAAACAATCATTAATGTACCGCCCTTAAGGGACCGTAAAGACGACGTTAT
>CAJQMS010000087.1 GCA_905479505.1 uncultured Burkholderiales Genera incertae sedis bacterium
GGAGAATCTAGGTCGCACAAGTTTAGTCGCAACTGTACCCATACTTGGGTCATTCATTGCCGTGACTCGTTGACGAGCCTGTTGTTTTGCTTGTTCTCTTTCCTGTGGTGATAATGTATCTGCACTTATGGTTGGCATGTCTGCCTGTTCTTGCTGTGCTTGCATACCCTCCTGTGCTTCTTGTGGTAATGAAGGTGGCATAGGTATTGTTTGTGTACCACCCATATCGGAGAACTCATTACGCATTAACTCAATTTCTTCAGGCGTAGGTTGCTCACCATTTATGCGGACATTTTTCACTCCGCTATTAGTCATTACGCGGATAACGCTCATGGAGTTGTAAGGTCTAAATCTACTTGTGATTTTAGTTGTTTTTCTAAACTTCCTAAATAACTCAATCTATCTTCTAGGTGTTGATTAAATGGAATCGTAATAGTTTCACCTGTAGCGTCATTCTCAAATTCGTAGTCACCATCGTCATTTTGTACTCCTCTAAATTTTGCAAGGCTATACTGACTTACATCTTTAGTTGTTAATGCCTCAATTGTTTTCTGTATCAATTCAGATTTTTCTCCGAAGTTCTCAGAGCCAAGCTTTGTTAACTTCTTAGTCTTAGGATCTCCTTCATAAACATATCCGCCAACAATTTTATAATTAGGGAATCCTGGAACAGATGGGATGCCGGTAAAATCTTTTGCTTTGTATTGTAACTCAACATCAAATCCATCTTTGAATTTCTTAAAAGATGCACTTACGCCCTCCGGTAAATTTACGACAGATTGAAGTGCTGACTCCCGATCAGTAAACTCTGGTTCTCTTGCGCCATCTGCTTTCTTTTCTCCTAACTTTATCTTACCCATCTCGACATCTTGATCGATTTTAGTTCCTTGTTTTTTTATGTTTTCATACTCTTCTTCCGCAGTCATGAAATCCAACTGTTTTGTTGGGTCAAAAATTAAATCCTCTAGGTCTAAAGTCCTATTAGTTATACCCGCAGAGTTTCCTAATATCAATCGATCCTGTACAGAAAGATTTTTATACTTCTCTCCGTTAGAAATTCTTTTTTGTAAATCATCAAGTTGCCTATCGTATGCCTTATAAGTGCTTTCTATTCTATTCCTTTCGTTTGTCTTTTGCTTATTTAATTCGGCAGTTGCATCCCTTGCATCTTGACTCGTAACTAGTTTTTCATTGAGTAATTTATTATTAAGAGCGGCTGTTTGTTCTTGTTGCTTCTGTAAATCGAGTTCATTGATCGTTGCCATCGCACTATCTAGACTCTCCAAACCTTTCAACCCAAGTTCACCTTGTGAAAGTTTTTCCATGTAGGTTGTATTTTTTTTATCATACCCCTCATCGCCCGTCATTATTAAGCGTTGAGCAAGACTAGGATTTAATCGTAAGCGACTCTCTATTTTATCTGTAAGCTTTGCCCGCTTCTCCTTATTAAGCCCGTACTGCTTTATCGCCCCGCCGATCTTTTCGCCAAAGTCCTTGCCCATCTGAGCGTAGGCACGCCCCGGCGCGGTGGCGGCTTGCATATTCATTCGTGCGATGGGGATCGCTCCCCCTTGTCCGTAAAAAGGTCGTCTTGCCATAATGTTTATTCTACCTGTTAAAGAATCCGCCCTCGCCCATACCACCACCAATGATACTACCGCCCATACCCATCAGTCCTTGCATCATACCAGCACGATTTGCGGCAGTTGCGGTACGCGCATCCATCTCGCCTTGGTAGTTCTGAGTATTGAGCGAACCAGCATATGCGGATTCGGGATTGAATATTGCGGGTGATGAGTCGAGTGAAAATCCAGCACCTCCAAATCCTTGTTGTGCCATCATTGGCGAGTTGCCCGTTCTGCCTGTGAGTGCGAGTAGTGGGTCGAAGTTGCCCATGCCATAAGCGACTCCGGCATTTTGTAATCGTTGTTGATCTACTGCTCGGTCGCCCTGGAGTTGACCTTTTATTTGTGACAGTAGTGTAGATTTTTGATCCACCATGCCACGATCTGCGGCCCCCTCCAAAACTCGTTGGTCAACCATCCTTGACTCGTCCTCAGTCATTCCGCCTTCTGTTTCCATACCCTCGATGGCATCTGCCATGATTGCTTGGCGGAGTGCATCTGCTTCGGGATCAGCGGCTCGTTGTGCGGCGGCAAGTTCGGGACCCAACTCCCGAATCATGTCTATATCTGCACCCGTTGAGTCGTATTGAATATCCTTCTGAGCGGCACTAATTTGTCGGAACGCATCGAGCAGACCCATGTTCGGATCTAGCCCAAGTTGCTCTAGCTGTATGCCTCGTTCAAGGTTTGCGTATTGTGGACGGAACTGTGCCTCGCTCGCATAGAGTTGTGGAGCTAGTGCGATTTGCGATTCTAAAGTGTCTCTTGTTTCTTCCCCGTAATCTCTTTCGGGTGGTGCTTCTACTGTTGTACTTCCCATAGTTATTCCCTCCTAATTAGAATGGTAGTCTCGCTGATTTTCTCATGGCTTTTTCTGCTTTTTTAAAAGCCGCTTCCTGTGCTTTGCGTGCCTTCCTCTGAGATAAATTACGCTGTGCTTGTTCGCTTGCAGACTGCCCAGACTGATAGTAATTGTTTCCTGTGCCAGGTGTCTCCTTACCATATCTTCTTGGGACTCCGTACTTACCAGGTCCGTATGCTTGTGATTGGTTTGGTTGGCCAAAACTTATGGGTTGATAGCTGTATGGTGCTGGCTCAACTCCTCGCTTAACTGTAGCCCCACCGACTCCAGCCATTCCTCT
>CAJQMS010000088.1 GCA_905479505.1 uncultured Burkholderiales Genera incertae sedis bacterium
GTACTCTCGTCGTCGGCGATCAGTGGTGGCATCGAGGAGTTGCAAAAGTTTATAGATCACTCCGCTACAGGTGAGGCTCAATTTGTTCAGCGTGTGTACGATGTGTCTGGGGACTTAGTTCAAGAAAGCACCGGGAGTTTGAAATTCTCGCGGCCAGGAAAATTTAAATGGCATTACTTAAAGCCCTATGAACAGCTACTAATCGGGGATGGCACTTACCTTTGGGTTTATGATCCTGATTTGCTCCAAGTTACAAAAATCTCTCTAGATCAAGCGCTGGGATCAAGCCCCGCCGCGCTTCTTTACGGTTCAAAGGACATTGACAGTTTTTTCGGATTGGAAGCACTGAGTGTCACAGAAAATTTTTCGCGGGTTCGCGTGTTGCCATATGACGAAAACGGATTATTTGAGCGGATCGAAATCGGATTGAATGCATCGACACTACAAACCATGACGCTATTTGATTACTTCGGTCAACAAACAGTCATTGAGTTCCATGATTTCGTCATACCGTCAACGTTTTCTGGTGATGAGTTTGAATTTGTGGTGCCAGATGACGTAGATGTAGTGACCCATTAAAGTTTGACTTGGGTTTTTTACTGTTATCCCGTAGCGAGTGAGACCGCAGGTTATCTATGAGTACACCGTTAGCTGATCATTTAAGACCAAAAACTATCGACGAATTTGTTGGGCAGTCGCACTTAATTGGAGAAGGTAAAGCGCTGACCTTGGCAGCTCAATCTCAAAATCTTCAGTCAATGATTCTTTGGGGTCCACCCGGTGTCGGAAAAACGACCTTGGCAAGAATTTTAGCAGCATCCAGTGACGCTCATTTGGTCGAATTGTCCGCTGTCCTATCGGGTGTTAAAGATATTCGAGATGTTGTCACAATAGCTAAAAAGAACCGAGAGGAATTTGATCAACAAACTTTAGTTTTTGTGGATGAAGTGCATCGTTTTAACAAAAATCAGCAAGATGCGTTTCTTCCGCATGTGGAGAGTGGTTTGTTGATCTTTATTGGAGCCACCACCGAAAACCCGTCATTTGAGGTCAATAACGCGTTGTTGTCTCGAGCGACGGTTTACGTCCTTGAATCTTTAACACCTGAGGACTTGGCCGTTGTGCTTACTCGGGGGTTGAGTCATTTAGGAGTGTCTGACTATTTAGATGAGAAGGCTAAGGCTGTGATTATCAGTCACGCGGATGGTGATGCCCGTAAAATTTTAAATATGCTGGAGATCATTATTTCGTCGGCAAAAGATGCAAAGCAGACTTTGATTGATGAGGCGTTTATTTTGAGTCTCATGCCCCAAGTGTTTCGTTTGTTCGACAAGCAAGGTGATACGTTTTATGACAACATTTCTGCCATGCACAAGTCGGTTAGAGGATCCTCGCCCGACGCCAGTTTGTATTGGTTTAAACGGATGCTCGACGGAGGGGCAGACCCGCTATATGTCGGTCGACGAATGATTCGCATGGCAGTGGAGGATGTAGGGCTCGCGGATCCACGCGCTTTAAATATCGCACTTGATGCGGTATCCGCCTTTGAGAGGCTGGGTTCGCCAGAGGGTGAGTTAGCTTTGGCTCAATGTGTTGTGTATTTAGCGTGTGCGCCCAAAAGTAATGCTGTGTATACGGCATATAATGATGTGTCTGCATTCGTTCAAAAGCATGGTTCTGCTTCTGTACCGATGCATTTGAGAAATGCGCCCACGACACTTATGAAGGAGCTTGGACACGCTGATGGATATCGCTATTCCCATAATGACGAACATGGCTACACCCCGAATGCTCAATATTTTCCAGATGGTTTAGAGTCTGAAAGATTTTATTTTCCTGTTAATAGAGGATTAGAAATTAAAATAAAAGAAAAGCTGGAGCGCTTGAGGCAGTTAGATGCTGATGACAGCGATGCTGGCTCGTAAAAGATAAATCGCCACAGACATTTTAAGGATCAATAAAGACTATGCTTGACCTACAGACGCTAAGAAATGATATTCAAGATGTCGCTGCTAAATTAAAAGAGCGACGCAATTTCGTGATGGACGTGGACACGTTCGTCTCTTTGGAATCTGCTCGAAAGAGCATTCAATCAGACACGGAGCAGCTTCAGGCTAAGCGAAATTCGATTTCAAAAGATATTGGTCTTGCTAAAAAAAATGGAGATGATCAAAAAGCCTCCGACTTAATGAAAGCGGTGGGTGAATTCGCGGACCAACTTAAAATCAATGAGGAAAAATTGAGTGGTATTCAGTCAGAAATTCGTGATCTGTTGTCCGGTATTCCCAACTTGCCTCATGACTCGGCCCCTATTGGCAAAACGGAGGAGGATAACGTTGAGGTAAAGAAGGTCGGTGCGCCTCGGTCTTATGATTTTGAGCCAATTGATCATGTGGATATTGGCGAGCATCTGGGGGCGCTTGACTTCGAGCGAGCGACAAAAATAACAGGGTCCCGGTTTGCAGTCATGTTGGGTGGGGTGGCCCGACTGCATCGAGCAATCGCGCAGTACATGCTGGATATTCATACGCAGCGCCATGGTTACACAGAAATATATACACCTTATTTAGTGAATGCAGACTCTTTATTTGGTACCGGACAGTTACCTAAATTTGAAGAGGATTTGTTTTCTATCCCCATTTCTGATGAGCAAAGTTTTTATCTCATTCCCACCGCAGAGGTCCCTGTTACTAATTTGTACAGAGGTGAAATTTTAACGGCCGAGCAATTACCCACCAAGTTTGTTTGTCACACACCATGTTTTCGATCGGAAGCCGGATCTTATGGACGAGATACGCGGGGCATGATTCGCCAACATCAATTCGATAAAGTTGAGCTTGTTCAGTTCTCGCACCCTGATAACTCTTACGAGCAGTTAGAGACACTGACAGGTCACGCTGAATCAATTCTTATTGATCTCGATATTCCGTTTCGGACGGTGACGCTGTGCACTGGAGACATGGGATTTTCGTCTGCTAAAACGTATGATATTGAGGTTTGGCTTCCAGGGCAAAACGCTTATCGGGAAATATCCTCTTGCAGTAATTTTGAGGCTTTTCAGGCCAGACGTATGCAGACTCGCTTCCGAGTTGGAAAAGGTAAGACTGAATTTGTACATACCTTAAACGGCTCTGGTCTTGCTGTTGGACGTACTTTAATTGCTGTTCTTGAGAATTACCAACTGAAAGATGGATCGGTTGAAGTGCCTCAAGTTCTTCAAAGCTATATGGGTGGCATGGAGCTCATTGAGCCCAGCTAATTAATGACCATTCTTGTTTTGTTTCCGACTGTTCGGCGGACTCGATAGTGTCTTATTCGAGTCTCCCGTCGGGTGTTGAAAAAACTCCAGCAAGGGAGCAAATCGTTGCCTCTGTCCAGACGGTGTGTGATCGGTTTGATGATGATTTCTGGCTCGAGAAAGACCAAAAAAAAGAGTTTCCATTTGAGTTCCATCGGGCAATGTCTGAGTCCGGGTGGTTGGGCATTACGATGCCTGTCGAATTTGGAGGGGCAGGGCTAGGAGTGACTGAGGCCGCGTTGATGATGCACACCGTGGGTCGTTCAGCCGGTGCCTTCGCGGCGTGTTCCTCCATTCATATCAACTTGTTTGGTCCACACGCGATCATCAAGTACGGTACGCCGGAGCAAAAGTCTAAATGGATTCCGCGTTTAATCACCGGTGAGGATAAGGTTGCCTTTGGTGTGACTGAGCCGGATGTGGGCTTGGATACCACAAGAATTAAAACGCGAGCTGTGAGATGTGGTTCTCATTACGAGATCAGTGGGTCGAAAGTGTGGATGTCAACCGCGCAAATCGCGAATAAGATTTTATTGGTTACGCGAACTTCACCGATTGAGGATTGTGCGAAAGGCACGGACGGTATAACGCTTTTTTATGTGGATATCGATCCAAAGTATGTGGAAGTTCGAGAGATTGACAAAATGGGGCGTGCCGCCGTTGATTCAAATTTAGTGTTCATTGATGGGTTAGTCGTTTCTGAGAGTGATCGAGTGGGTGAAGAGGGGGACGGTTTCCGAATGCTGTTGGATACGCTGAATCCAGAGAGAATTCTTATCGCAGCTGAGGCGATTGGAGTTGGTCGTCGGGCACTAGATAAAGCGGTAAACTATGCGAATGAGCGTGAGGTTTTTGGTCGCTTAATTGGACAGAATCAAGCTATTCAGCACCCATTAGCGGAGAGTTGGATGGCGCTCGAGGCTGCTGATCTTATGGTGTGGCGTGCGGCGGGACTTTATGACGACGAAGAACCCTGTGGTGCAGAGGCGAATGCGGCTAAATTTCTTGCGGCCGATGCGGCTTATGAAGCTTGCGATCGGGCAGTGCGCACGCACGGCGGTTTCGGGTATGCCAAGGAATATCACGTAGAGCGATATCTGAGAGAAATCATGATTCCTCGGATTGCTCCAGTCAGCCGGGAGCTCATCATGTGTTATATCGCCGAAAGGGTGCTCGGTCTTCCACGCTCGTACTAAGTCAATTTTCTCCTAGCTCGACAAGCTGCTAAAATCATGCCCTCGCGGAGAGGTGGCAGAGTGGTTGAATGTGGCGGTCTCGAAAACCGTTGTACGTGCAAACGTACCGAGGGTTCGAATCCCTCTCTCTCCGCCAGTATTGCATTTATGGGCATCCACGTAGGTCTATTAATTATTATAAATATTAATTAAAACAATAGTTTATATCAATTATTGTCCAGAGGCGTCCAAGAGC
Source organism: uncultured Burkholderiales Genera incertae sedis bacterium (assembly GCA_905479505.1). Classification (GTDB taxonomy): domain Bacteria; phylum Pseudomonadota; class Gammaproteobacteria; order Burkholderiales; family Eutrophovitaceae; genus Eutrophovita. Next base: position 4,730 of record CAJQMS010000088.1, read on the forward strand.
GTATTTCTGAAGCTCGAAGATTGGTGGTATATTATCTGGTATACTTTCATGCTGGAGGACGGTTTTTTGTCAAAGCTCACCACTAAGTTCATCGAGTCCATATCAGGGCCTAAAGTTTTCACAGATGGTAATGGGCTTCAATTAAAAGTATCACTTAAACCGTCTGGTCAGTTGTCCAAGGTTTGGCAGTTTCGCTACAGCATTAACAACGAGCGCAGCCTCATGGGCTTAGGTGTCTACTCTAAGAGCAATACGCTCAAGGTTGCTAGAGATAAAGCACTCGAGCTAAACGGGTTACTCGCCAGAGGTATTCATCCTAAACAAGCTAAAGACGCTGAGAAGAATAAATTCCACGAGGAGCAGGCGAAGAAGAAGCGTAAAGCTCAAGCGAGTACGAATACCTTCGAGCATGTTGCTAATGAGTGGTGGCATGCCACTAAGTCTCAGTGGAGTAACGAAAAG
>CAJQMS010000089.1 GCA_905479505.1 uncultured Burkholderiales Genera incertae sedis bacterium
TTATGAGGACGTCGCCCATTCTTGGAAATTAGACCGGGGCGCACGATCAAAACTACAGCACGGTTCGACAGTCAAAGCTTGGCTGGTTAACAAACCGCCGCCCGGATTCAAGCAGGTCATGCAACTCCGAAGAAAAATCGGGGAACAACAATCCAGAGTGCATTTAGTTTTTTCAGACGGATTTGCTGCAATTTCGATTTTTATTGACACGAGAAGCAATAATGGCTTCCGTGCTGGTCTCGCTAAAGAAGGTTCTTTGAACGTTTACAGGAGAGTTTTAGACGACCAGTTCGTTACAGTCCTTGGGGACGTTCCAGCAAACACGGTCAAGCGTATTGGCGATTCGTTGGTTAAACACTAATAAAAAAAATTAACAATTAATCATAGCGAAGGGGATGTGCAAGTGATTTCGATTATCAAATCCAGTTTCACGGTTATTGCAATGCTGAGTATTACTAATCTTGGTGCCGTAGAGTTGCCGAGTTTTGCAGACTTAGTGGAGCAGCAGGGTGTGAAAGTAGTGAATATCGGTACTAAAACGACCATCGATCAGCCGAACAATATCCCTGTGCCGGAAGACGATCCGTTTTATGAGTTTTTTCGAAAATTCGCTCCACCGGGCGGGGAAAAACGGGAATCCCGGTCGCTTGGTTCAGGTTTTATAATTAGTGAGGATGGTTACATCTTGACAAATTCGCATGTTGTGGCGGCGGCTGACGACATCACGGTGAAATTAAATGACAAACGAGAATTTACGGCGGAACTAATTGGTATAGACAAGCGTACAGACGTTGCTGTCGTAAAAATCGATGCCACAGGCTTGCCGTTTGTGAGTATTGGCGAGCCAGAGGATCTACGAGTAGGAGATTGGGTACTAGCCATTGGGTCACCATTTGGATTTGAGAGTACGGTCACCGCAGGCATCGTCAGTGCAAAGGGTCGGTCACTGCCGCAAGAAAATTATGTGCCATTCATTCAAACAGACGTCGCAATAAACCCGGGAAATTCTGGCGGGCCACTCTTTAACCTAGACGGAGAGGTGGTGGGCATTAATGCTCAGATTTACAGCCGAACGGGAGGTTTTATGGGTTTGTCCTTCGCTATCCCGATTGACGTAGCGATCGATGTGGCGGATCAGTTGAAAACTGACGGGCGAGTTAAGAGAGGGCGAATTGGTGTGGTTATTCAGGAAGTTACTGATGACTTGGCGGAGAATTTCGGACTGGACAGGGCAAGGGGCGCGCTTGTTAGTCGGGTGGAGAAAGGCGCTGCAGCGAGCAAGGCTGGAATAGCGACCTCGGACATCATATTGAAATTTGACGGCAAAGAGGTGGAGACGTCAAATGATTTGCCGAGAATTGTTGGACAAACTCGTCCAGGAAAAATTGTAGAAATAGAAATTTGGAGAAACGAGAGCTCCAAAATTCTGACTTTGACGGTAGGAGAAATTCCTGCTGATAAAACAGCCCGCAGTAAAAAAGACGCGGATCAACCTGCGACGGCAGCGAATATCATAGAGTCACTGGGTCTTGCTGTTTCGGACATAACACCAGGTCAACTGAAACAGCTCGGTTTGGAAAGTGGCGTTAGGATTGACCGAGTTGCTGGTTCGGGTGACTCGGCAGGTCTGAAACAGGGGGACATTGTTTTGGCCCTTAATAATGAGGATATTAAGTCCGTCAATCAGTTCAAGACTCTCATGCAAACTTATGCGAATGCGCGAAGCGTTGCCCTGTTGATTCAACGAGGCGGTAATTCACTATATATCCCCATTAGGCTGAAAGCTAACTAGGGGATTAAGACGGTTAAATAGTTTCTAGGCAAAGGGGAATCCGGTAGAATTCCCCTTTTGTTTTCCGAGGACGAGTCTTAACTGCTAATCAATGCAACACATCAGAAACTTTTCAATTATCGCGCACATCGATCATGGAAAATCCACCTTGGCAGATCGTTTTATCCAGACCTGTGGTGGGCTGAGTGATCGTGAAATGGAATCTCAAGTTCTCGATTCCATGGATTTAGAACGTGAGCGTGGAATAACCATTAAGGCTCAGACCGCGACCTTAAATTTTAAGGCTGACGACGGTGACACTTATCTATTCAATCTAATCGACACACCTGGTCACGTTGATTTCTCTTATGAGGTTTCTCGGTCATTGTCTGCCTGTGAGGGTGCATTATTAGTAGTCGACGCATCGCAGGGGGTCGAAGCACAGACCGTTGCTAACTGTTATACCGCAATTGATCTCGGTGTTGATGTGATTCCGGCGTTAAATAAAATAGACTTACCTTCAGCTGATCCCGACCGAGTTATCGAGGAAATCGAAGAAGTTGTTGGTATTCCAGCGATTGGTGCGCTAACTGTAAGTGCTAAAACAGGTCAGGGAGTTTTGGAGTTATTAAATAAAGTCGTGCAGGAAATTCCTCCTCCAAAAGGAGATCCGAATGCACCGCTTAAGGCATTGATCATTGATTCTTGGTTTGATAACTACGTCGGCGTAGTCATGTTGATTAGATTGATTGATGGCGAGTTAAAGGCCAAGGATCAGATACGATTGATGGCAAACCAAACTACGCATCAGTGCGAGCAGGTGGGTATATTTACGCCACGGTCGGTGGCTAAAAGCAAATTATCTGCGGGCGAGGTTGGGTTCGTTATATCCGGCGTGAAAGAGCTAAAGGCCGCTAAAGTTGGAGACACTATTACTCTGGCCAAGAATCCTGCTGAAACAGCGCTTCCTGGATTCAAGGAGGTCAAAGCGCAGGTTTTTGCAGGACTGTATCCGGTTGAGTCCAATGAATATGATTCCCTTCGAGATGCACTTGAAAAACTCCAATTAAACGACGCTAGCCTTCAATTCGAGGCCGAAACCTCTCAGGCTCTGGGGTTTGGATTTCGATGTGGTTTCTTAGGTTTGCTTCATTTGGACATCGTTCAGGAGCGGCTAGAGCGTGAATACGGCATGAACTTGATAACTACCGCTCCAACCGTGGTTTATCAGATACTCATGAAGGATGGTTCTGTTGAGGAAATTGAGAACCCATCAAAACTACCTGATCTGGGCAGGATAGAGGAAATACGTGAACCAATCATTACTGCAAATATTTTGCTTCCTCAAGATTATGTTGGTCCGGTGATGACTCTTTGTAACAACAAACGTGGTATCCAGAAGAACATGCAGTATCTAGGGCGTCAGGTCATGCTATCTTATGAGTTGCCGCTCAATGAAGTTGTTTTAGATTTTTTCGATAAGCTGAAATCAGTATCGAGGGGGTATGCATCCTTAGATTACGAGTTTAACGAATATCGAGCTGATGACCTTTGTAAACTGGATATTCTAATCAACGGGGAGCGTGTGGATGCGCTGTCTTTGATCGTTCACAGAGGAAACTCTGTATCCAGAGGCAGGGATCTGGCCTCTCGAATGAGAGCGCTGATTCCTAGGCAAATGTTTGATGTCGCTGTACAAGCGGCAATTGGATCGCAAATCGTCTCAAGAGAAAATGTTAAAGCGCTCCGTAAAAACGTTCTTGCAAAATGCTATGGTGGAGACATTTCTCGTAAGAAAAAACTATTAGAAAAGCAAAAGGCAGGCAAACGTCGGATGAAGCAGGTGGGTTCTGTGGAAATTCCGCAAGAGGCATTTCTTGCGATTTTGCAAGTGGATTAACGTTTTAAGATTAAAAACAAGGGGCTTGGATGAAGTTCGCAATTCTAATGTTATCGCTACTTTTGTTGACTGGCCTGATTTCACTAGTCGATCGAGTTTGGTTGTCCAAAAACCGGACCGAACGGAAGGACCCTTGGTGGGTAGAATACTCGAAGAGTTTTTTTCCGGTGATCCTAGCCGTTTTTTTGCTCAGGTCCTTTTTGGTCGAGCCGTTTAAAATTCCATCGGGGTCTATGATACCGACGTTGTTGGTGGGGGACTATATCTTGGTCACTAAATCGAGTTACGGCATTCGTCTCCCGATCTTAAATACAAAGCTAATTCCTACAGGCGATGTGAGTCGAGGAGACGTTGTCGTGTTCCGTTATCCGCTAGATAAAACACTTGACTACATAAAGCGTGTTGTCGGTCTACCCGGTGATCATTTGGAGTATCGTGACAAACGACTCACTGTAAACGGCGTAGAAGTTGAGACAACAAGGCTGGAGGATTATCAATATTCTGATAACAACGCTTACACAACAGCTTGGCAGTTTAAGGAGAAACTGGGGGAGGATGAGCACCTTGTGTTAGTCGAGCCGCAGGAACCAAGTGTGCGACTGATGGGCGTTAGACAGTTTGCTAACCGAGATAAGTGTGCTTTTAGTGATACCGGTTTCATATGTACTATCCCTGATGGTCACTATTTTATGATGGGCGATAATCGAGATTCAAGTTCGGATAGTCGATATTGGGGATTTGTGCCGGATGACCATATAATTGGACGAGCATTTATGGTTGTTTGGAATTCGGGTGAATTTTCAAGATCCTTGAGTTGGTTGAAATAGATTTCCCAGCTCACCTGTGCTCGAGGTATATCAGTGCTTGAATTAGAAAGCAAAATCAAATATTCCTTTAAGAACAAACATCTTTTAGACGAAGCCATTACGCACAGGTCGTTTGGCTCCTCGAACAACGAACGTTTGGAGTTTCTGGGGGACGCTGTTTTAAATCTTGTCATCGGACGGTCTCTTTTTGAAAAGTACCCAGAATTACCCGAAGGTGAACTGACTCGAGTTAGGTCCGTACTTGTGGATCAAGAGGGCTTAACGAGCGTCGCCCTAGATCTAGACTTAGGACATTTTTTAAAATTAGGCGCCGGCGAGTTGAAAACTGGTGGGAATAAGAGACCTTCTATTCTCTCGGATGCAGTCGAAGCCTTATTCGGAGCTGTATATCTCGATTCTAATTACGAAACGGTTGAAAGAATAATAATACAGCTTTACGCAACGTATTTAGGGAACATGGATCCACGTGAATTAAGTAAGGATCCTAAGACAAAGTTGCAGGAGCATTTACAGGCATCTCGAATTGAACTGCCAGAATACCATGTTGTAGAGGTATTAGGCGAGGCGCACGAGCAAGAGTTCGTCGTTGAATGCCGTATACCTCAACATGACATTGTTGCCCGTGGAAATGGCAGTAATCGTCGGTCAGCTGAGCAAAAGGCAGCAAGAATAGCTTTCGAATTAATCGTCCATTAAAATTGAATATGACAAATGAGTGAAAATTTAGTCGCTAAGAATAGCAAGCAAAAGAGCGGTATTCTGATCGGTTCTGCAGCGGTTATTGGTGTGCCAAATGCAGGCAAGTCGAGTTTGCTCAATGCCATACTGGGTGCAAAATTGAGTATCGTGTCCCGTAAAGCTCAAACAACGCGACATAAGATACTCGGTGTGTATTCGGATGATAAATGCCAGGTGCGATTTCTTGATACTCCAGGATTTCAGTTGGAGCATAAATCAATGTTAAACAGTGCTATGAATCGCTCTGTATCAAGTAGTTTGGCTGAAGTGGATGTTATTATTTTCGTTCTCGAGGCGGGGTTAATTCAAAAGAATGACTTAAAGCTTATCGAAATGTTTCCGGGTGACATTCCGGTGGTTTGCGCAGTGAGCAAAATAGATCAACTGGCTTCACCTAATGTAGTCTTGCCATTTATTGATAAGGTGAAAAATTTATACGCTTTTGTCGATATCATTCCAACGAGTGCGCAACGAAAACAAGGGCTAGATAGCTTGATTGCATCGATCCAATCAAAATGTTCTTTAGGCGAACCCGTACACGATGAGGATGCGTTGACTGATCGACCGGAGCGTTTTTTTGCCTCTGAGATTATTCGGGAAAAATTATTCCATTTGATGGGTGATGAAATTCCTTATGGTGTCACGGTGGAAATTGAAGAGTTTAAGATCGAAAAGGGACTTCGCAGCATCAATGCGACGATCGTCGTTGCAAAATCAGCGCACAAAGGAATGATCATCGGGGCACAAGGTAGTAAATTAAAGTCAATCGGTACAAAAGCTCGCGTTGAAATGGAATATTTCTTTGATGGTAAGGTATTTTTAAAATTGTGGGTAAAGGTCAAAAAAGGCTGGGTGGACGATTCACAATCTGTTAAATATTTCGGTTATGAGTAAGGTCTGATGGCGAAGCAAACTCGGACCTCAGATCAGGAAGCCTTTGTTCTTCACTCATATTCATATCGGGAAACTAGTTTAATCGTAGAGATATTCACCAAAGAATATGGTCGTATTAGCTTAGTCGCTAAAGGTGCACGACGACCTACATCCTTATTACGAAGCGCCTTACAGGCATTTCAACCTCTCTATGTATCATGGGGCGGGCGGTCTGAGTTAAAAACCCTCTTTGGTGCAGAAATTAGATTTGGTTTGGCGCGTTTAAGGGGTAAGGCGCTTATGAGTGGATTCTACATTAATGAATTAATTCTTAAGTTACTGATTCGTGAGGATCCACATGAGCATCTTTTTGAAATGTATGAAGCAACAATAAACGCGCTTAGCATCAAATCTCCAGAGGTGGAGAAGATATTACGTCGTTTTGAGCGCGTATTGTTGTCAGAATTGGGGTATGGGTTGACCCTAACGCACGATGTTAAAACTCAGAGTGAAATTAAGGAAAATGAGATTTATACATATTTAATGGGGGTCGGACCCACAAAAATAAAACCTAATACTAATATTGATCTAAAGTTGTCTGGTAAAGCGTTATTGGATATTTCAAATGATAATTTGGATGATCCATCGACTTTGTCTCAATGTAAATTACTAATGCGTTCGCTTGTAACGCACCATTTAGGAAATAAATCTTTACACACGAGGCGTTTATTGATCGATCTTCAGTCGTCTTAAAGGCTATGGCAATGACTAAGTTAAGCGTTAACGTTAATAAAATCGCACTACTGCGAAATGCACGGAAACTCGACGTGCCGAATGTTGTTCGCCTTTCCCAATTGGCCTTACAAGCAGGAGCCTCTGGCATTACCATTCATCCGCGACCCGATGAACGTCACATCAAAGCGAAGGATGTAATGCCACTATCCCGGTTGGTGGCGCAGTTTGAAAATGCTGAATTCAATGTTGAAGGTAACCCATTCCATCAACTTATGGGGATCGTTGAAGCAGTGAAGCCACATCAAGCTACGCTTGTGCCCGATGACATATCTGCACCCACTTCAGATCGCGGCTGGGACTTGAATGCCGATGGTGCTAAGCTAGAGCCCATTATTAAAAGGCTCAATGATCTAGGCACTAAGGTTAGCTTGTTTATGGATCCTTTGCCGGAACAAATGTCATTGGCAAAAGCGCTTGGCGCGGACCGGATCGAGCTCTACACCGAAAATTACGCCCAATCTTTCAATTCGGCTAATAGGATGCGCGTTACCGATACGTATCGAGAGACTGCTGCTGTTGCGGCTGAACTGGGCTTAGGGGTTAACGCAGGGCATGACTTGAACCTTGATAATTTGGCGTATTTCTTATGTGAAGTCCCGTTTGTCCAGGAGGTCTCAATTGGACACGCTTTGACAGCTGATGCGCTTGAATACGGTATTACGGAGACCGTTACGCGTTATCTCAGAGAAATACGAAAGTCTAACGTTCAATGATTTATGGAGTTGGTGTCGATCTTTTGAGTATTAAGCGAGTGGAGCGCTTGTATTTGAAATATGGAGAAAGATTTGTTAATCATGTCCTCACTGTTGAAGAAAGCGAACAATTTCAGAGTGTAAGTCGAAAGACTCATTATTTGGCGACTCGTTTTTCTGGTAAAGAGGCGGTTGCGAAAGCGCTAGGAACGGGATTACGAGCACCTGTTACGTTGCACTCGATAAGTATCATCAGTGGTGAAATAGGAAAGCCGTATATTTTTTTTACTGACTATTTAAAGATTTATTTGGAGCAACTTGGCGTTGATAATCTTTTTATCAGCTTCAGTCATGAAGGTGATCTGCTTAGCTCTTATGTTGTTGCTGAGAGGCTTAATAAAAAATAATGGGTCGAATTATTGTTGACATCCTAGGTTGCGAGTTGACTAGTGAAGATCGGAAGCGCATAAAAGGCGAGGGTTGTGCCGGTGTCATTTTGTTTGCTCGAAATTTTGAGAATCGATCACAACTCGCAGCACTCACAACAGAAATAAAGCGGATAAAAAAAGAGCCCGTATTCGTCTGTGTTGACCAGGAGGGCGGCAGAGTTCAACGTTTTCAAGAGGGATTTACTAGGATCCCGCCAATGGAGGTATTGGGTACCCTGTGGGATAAGGATCAAGTGCGAGCGTGTGAACTCTCCCAAGACGTCGGTATTGTTCTAGGTGCAGAGTTGAAAGACGTCGGTGTCCATTTAACTTTCGCGCCGGTTCTTGATATAAACGGAGGTAACACCAGCGTCATTGGCGACCGCGCTTTTCACAAAGACCCTTTGGCGATTGCCGAGCTAGGTAGATGTCTAGTTCGAGGCTTAACATATGCCGGCGTCGGCGCGGTTGGTAAACATTTTCCTGGTCATGGTGGGGTGATTGAAGACACTCATTTAGATGAGGCTATTGATAACCGGGAGGTAGCGGAAATTATGGCTCAAGACGTTCTGCCGTTTAAAGTGTTGAGTTCGAGGCTCTCCGGTGTGATGCCTTCTCACGTTAGGTATTCAAAATTTGACACTCAGCCAGCTTGTTTTTCTCGTCAGTGGTTGATCGATATTTTACGAAATGATTTGAATTTTCAGGGGTTAGTGTTTAGCGACGATCTATCAATGCGTGCAGCTGAGTTAGTAGGTGATGTCGCTTCTCGTTCCCGCCTGGCGATTGATGCTGGATGTGATTTTATATTAGTTTGCAACAATTCAGAGGATGCAGATCGGGCACTGCGTTCGATTTCTGATCATCATCTTAACAATGATCAGCAAATAATGAAAAAGATGTTTAGCACTATCGACATGCCATCATTCGTCAATACAAGATCAGACGAATATAAGGTCTCACTGAGTAGAATAGAATCGACTTAGCTGACACGCAAAGTATTAGTTTGAGCGCTCCATATATTCGCCACTGTCAGTATTGACCCTGATTTTTTCACCCGTTTCAACAAACTGAGGAACTGATACGGTAATCCCAGTTTCCATTTTCGCTGGTTTATAAGAGCCGGTGGCTGTTGCTCCTTTGATTCCAGGTTCCGTATCGCTTATAGCTAAAACTACGGATGCGGGCAGTTCAATGCCGATTGGACGTTCGTTGTGCATATTGACTTTGACTTCACCATTCGGCAGTAAAAACCCTGACTGCCCCTCAAGAAAGTCTGAGGGTAAGTTAAGCTGCTCATAATTCTCTTGGTCCATAAAAACATAATCGTCCCCTTCTTGGTAAAGGAATTGCATCATGCGTGTTTCCACAAAGGCGCGTTCAACTTTTTCATCAGTACGAATTCGTTCATTACGCTTTGTCCCACCTTCGACATCTTTGAGTTCTAATTGCATAAATGCACCGCCGCGCCCACCTACATGAACATGGTAGGATTTCGCTACGCGCCAAATGCGTTTATCGAGCTCAATTAAATTACCAACACGAACTTCGGTTGCGAGAACTTTTGCCACAGGACCCTCTATTTATTATTGATAAGAATCAAAATTCTACAGCATATTGATCAACAACCAGGTACGTAAGGTTTAAATGATTTTGAAAAACAGTACTTTTACGAATAAATGCACGAGATGTCCTCGACTCACTGCTTTTTTGACGCAAATTAAAGTGGATTTTCCGGACTACTATGCTCGGCCAGTCCCCTCTTTTGGTGACAAAAAGGCGAGATTACTGGTGGTCGGCCTTGCTCCGGGAATGCATGGGGCGAATCGAACAGGTCGTCCATTCACCGGTGATCATGCAGGGATACTGTTGTACCAAACACTTTACAATCATGGGTTTTCTTCATCGCCAGAGTCAGAGGCAGTGACTGATGACCTCCTCTTGAGGGACTGTCGTATAACAAATGCCGTTAGATGTCTGCCCCCTCAGAATAAACCCCTTGGTGAAGAGGTGAAGAAATGTAATCAATTTCTTTTAGAGGAAATACAGATGCTTCCTCGAGGAGGGGTTCTTGTAGCATTAGGCGCAGTCGCGCATTCTGCAATTTTAAAAGCGCTTCAGTTGAAACAAGCCCAATTTGCTTTCGGGCATGGATGTGTTCATCAAGTTGATTCGGGTATCACAATGATTGATAGTTACCATTGTTCGCGTTACAACACACAAACTCGGCGTCTTACCAGTGAAATGTTTGGTGATGTATTCGTAACAGCGCGTAAATTGTTGAATCCGACATGAACCAAAATAAGAATAGAACTAATTTTGACGGCCTGTCTGAGGCGAAGGCATTACCGAATTTGCCTGGTGTGTATCGAATGCTGGGTCCTAATGATGACGTGTTGTATGTTGGCAAAGCGGTTAGTCTAAAAAAACGTGTCGTATCGTACTTTAGAAAAGCAGAGGCTTTATCACCTCGAATTCAATTAATGGTGAGGCAAGTCGTGAGACTCGAGTCGACCGTCACACGCTCTGAGTCAGAGGCGCTGGTTTTGGAAAACAACCTTATCAAGTCATTAAAGCCGAAATACAACATTTTGTTTAGAGACGATAAGTCGTATCCTTACATTATTTTAACAAAGCACGCATACCCAAAGATGTCTTCGTATCGAGGGTCAAGGACGACAAAGGATCTTTTTTTTGGTCCATTCACTAATACATATGCAGTGAGGGAAAGTATTCATTTGCTACAAAAAGTGTTTAGGTTGCGGACTTGTGAAAATACTGTTTTTTCGAACCGTTCTCGACCGTGTCTGTTGTATCAAATTCAGCGTTGTTCTGGGCCCTGTGTCAATCGAATTACAAAAGAGGATTATCAAAGCGACGTCAAGAACGTATCGTTATTTTTACAAGGTAAAGAAAATGAGGTCATTCAATCCCTAGAAAGAGACATGTTGGAATCGTCCGAAAGTATGAAGTTTGAGAGAGCTGCGATTTATCGCGATCGAATTAGAGCTTTGACTAAGGTTAGGGAAACTCAGTTCGTAACAGGTGCTGGAAATCGTAATGTGGATATAGTCACTGCCGCGAGTATTGAAGGCCTAGTAGGTATTAATCTAACAGTAGTAAGGGGTGGGTCACATCGAGGTGACAAAATGTTTTATCCAAAAAATGCTTCTCACCGAGATGAGGTCGATGCGTTGGAGGCATTTTTAACGCATTACTATCAGGGTGGAGCGGTTCCCGATGAAATTGTAATCAACAAAAAAGTTGATAAAAACGTTTTTATTAAGTTTTTTGAACAATCATTTGGAAAAAAAGTTCGTATTAACGATAATCCCATAGCTGAGCGCCGTATGTGGTTAAAAATGTCTGAGAAAAATGTCGAAGTATCGTTACAAAGGCAGCTATTGTTAAAGGAGACCCAGGTCGATCGACTTGTTGCGCTCCAAAGTGCGCTTGCTCTTGAGGTCCTTGTGCAGCGTATCGAATGTTTCGATATTAGCCATACGATGGGAGAAGCCACGGTGGCCTCCTGTGTAGTCTATGACAGGGGTGAGATGCAACATGGTGAGTATAGACGGTTCAACATTTCAGGCATCACGCCTGGCGATGATTACGCAGCGATGAGGCAAGTAGTATCAAGACGTTACCAAGGCGTGATTTCAGGCGAGGGAAAACTTCCAGATCTGGTTTTGATCGATGGAGGGAAAGGGCAGCTGTCTTCGTCGATGGATGCGCTTAGCGAATTAAATCTTGATGACCTTTCTGTGATAGGCGTAGCCAAGGGAGAGGAGCGCAAAGCCGGCAAGGAAACGTTGATTAACGCTAGAACGGGAGAGGTTATCCAACTGAACTCAAACGATCCAGGTCTACATTTAATTCAGCAAATTAGGGACGAGTCACATCGATTCGCTATTCAAGGTCATCGTAAAAAACGCGACAAAAAGAGAACGCAGTCTCGCTTAGAGGATATTGAAGGTATTGGTGCTAAGCGTAGACAACGTCTTCTGTCACAATTTGGCGGGGTAAAGGAAGTTTCGGCGGCGAGTGTTGAGGAGATCTCAAAAGTAGATGGAATCAGTATGAAGCTTGCAGAACACATCTACCGACAGTTACATTAACGTTATATGTCTATCTCAATACCAAATTTGTTAACGTGGGCCAGGATTTTAATGATCCCACTTTTAATCGGTATTTTTTATCTATCAGATACTGTGCTCTCTGATGAAGGTAAGAACCTATCTGCGGCTCTGATCTTTGCGCTGGCTTCAGTAACTGATTGGCTTGATGGATTTTTGGCACGACGCTTTGATCAGGCCACGCGATTTGGTGCGTTTCTTGATCCAGTCGCAGACAAGTTAATGGTGACTACGGCATTAGTGATTTTAGTTTGGTTAGATCGTGTGGGAATCTTTGTTGCTGCTATCATCATCGGTCGTGAGCTCGCAATATCTGCGCTTCGTGAATGGATGGCACTCATTGGAGAGAGTCGGGGTGTGGCGGTCTCGTATATCGGCAAACTTAAAACGGCCTCTCAGATGGTCGCCATTATCTTGTTATTTTTGTATGAGCCTATCCTTTCTATTCCAATTTACGCACTTGGCACGGTGCTAGTGTACGTAGCTGTTGTACTGACCGTGTGGTCAATGTTCTACTATATTAAGAAAGCCTCATTTATTTTGACTCAAAATGAGAAGTAGGAATTTCACGTGAGTGCACGAAAATTCAGCATATTAAATCTGCAATACTGGGTAAGAAATTAAAACTTTACCTGTGAAAAACGGTTTTTATGCATAATTTATTTCATCTGGATCAGATACTTGGACCCACCATTTGCATTCATCATCAAATGCACCTAAAATCATGCGCTTCTAAAGCGGGAATAGCTCAGCTGGTAGAGCGCAACCTTGCCAAGGTTGAGGTCGCGAGTTCGAACCTCGTTTCCCGCTCCATAGATTTAATCGGAAAATTTTAAGAGTTCTCAGTCTTTCGAGTTACGAATTCCTTTTCTGGTTGTAATGTTTAACAATGAACGGCCTCAGATATTATCGCCGAGACGTTCGTTAAATTGGCGGGATGGCAGAGTGGTTATGCAGCGGCCTGCAAAGCCGTGGACGCCGGTTCGATTCCGACTCCCGCCTCCATTCTTTATGAATGGTGTTAGCAGTGTGGTGCGCCCGGGTGGCGAAATTGGTAGACGCACGGGACTTAAAATCCCGGGCCCCTTAAAGGCGTGCCGGTTCGATTCCGGCCCTGGGCACCAAATTGCAATAAGTTTGCTCATACT
>CAJQMS010000090.1 GCA_905479505.1 uncultured Burkholderiales Genera incertae sedis bacterium
GTTCTATTTAGCATCGAGGTCGAACCGTTTGAGTTGACCGATATTCCGTGGTGAATAGTGAGTAAGGCTGGACACCGTCGAACTCTTGCGATGTCAGGCCGTATTCATTTTTAGGGCGTTAAACAGATTAAATGCTGAGGTGAACGCGCCTTCAACTCTCCCGCCGACACACCAATCTCCACAGGCACCCAGATTCATATCTCGGTCTATAAAAGCCGGATGTGATGCGCGCACAACATTGTTCGCATAGCGCCACCCATGAATGGTTTTGTGCACCGCTTCGTTGGCGTCATATCCTATTATCTCGCTGGTTTTTTGAATGAGGTGCTGCATCACAAGTTCTCGATTGGCGTCCATGTTATTCGCTGCGTAAGCTTCCGAGGAATGAATCATGAGAGTGAATAGGTTTTGACGTCCCGGCTTGTGACTGTTCACAGCCAACCAGCTAAGGTCGGAATTGCTAATGTGTGCAGCTTCGAATTTCATCGGAAGAGCCTTGTCAAAACCGAGCATCAGGGAAAAGCAACCAGACATCTCAATATTCTTAATCTGTTGGTATGAGTCAAATTCTGGAGGAAGCAGTTCTATCGCTTGCGGCGCTGGTAGGGTCGAAATCACCCAGTCATAATTTTCATAGATTTTGCCATCCTCATCGGTAAGTTGCCATTTGTCGTGCCGCAATAGTGAGGTGATTTTCGTATTGACTTCGATTTGAATATTTTGGGCTAATTGCTTAGCGACACTGTTCATGCCTGGTACGCCGACGTAACGAGGCTCTTCGCGCGCCCAGTGGTTTTCGTGTTCAATTTCAGTGCCGTTTATTTGCACATGCTTTGGGGCCCACTGTTGCACTACGCCATTGTCTAGAAATGGTTCTAAAAACCGTTTAAACGCGTCAGTCCGAGCTGTGAAGTATTGTGCACCGTGGTCAAATTGAAAGTTCTCCTCTCGTCTCGTAGCTAAACGGCCACCGGCCCCTCGCGCTTTCTCGAACACAGTGACCTCGAAATCGGTTTTTAGCCATTTTGCAAGGGTTAATCCAGATAGGCCTGAGCCGATGATTGCGATTTTTTTCATAAATGATTATGTATTTTAAAACAACTCATGTTGTTGCCCCGTTGAGCTTGAACTTGAGCTTGAGGTTGATGATTTGGTTTTTTTGCGTTTGACGGTATTTTTCCGACTGGCATGCTTTGTTACGATTCGTGAGGAGATCGCTTTAAAGTTTTTCGATCTCTTGATCGCGTAAAGCCTTTGGTTTGCCTCGCGTCTCGCGGAGCCCTCTTCGACGATCGGCTGAGGATAATCCTTTGGAGGGTCTTTTGCTAGCCACGGGGTGTGTATTTCTAAAGATGACAGCCCTGAAAGCTCGGGGACCCATTGCCTAATGAACTCTCCGTCAGGATCTTGATCAACGGCTTGTTTGTTGGGGTTATATATTCGGATCGCGTTGATACCGGTTGCCCCTGACTGCATCTGTACTTGAGAATAGTGAATGCCTGGTTCGTAGTCCACGAAGAGTCTGGCTAGATGAAGCGAGGGTTCACGCCAATGAAGCCAGAGATGATTTGATGAAAAACTAACTAACATGGCGCGCATGCGGAAGTTAATCCACCCCGTCGCCCGAAGAGCTCGCATACAGGCATCTATCAACGGATAACCGGTGAGCCCTTCGCACCAAGCCTTGAAGTGCTCGTTATTAAAGTCGTTTTCTCTGAGACCGTCGATAGCCGAATGTAGGTTCTTAAATTCAATGGACGGCTCATCTTCTAGTTTCTGTATGAAGTGACAGTGCCACCGAAGACGGGAGAGAAAGGACCTTACTGACGATCGCCAAGGGGAGCCTGGTGCACTTTGCTCATAGATATCGGTTTTTCTAGCTTGTGCAAATTGAAAAACCTCTCGTATGGATAAGGACCCGTATGCAAGGTAGGTTGAAAGACGGGAACAACTCTCAAATGCGGTAAGCGGAGAGGACATCTCTTTTGTGTACGACTCTCCTCGGTAATCAAAAAATGTATTCAACAGTTTTAGTCCGCGGCTACGTCCGCCGTATTGAGGTGTGTCACAGGTTTCACTCGAAGTGCCCAATTGTTCGACTGAAGGCATTTCATCACTTTTAATGTCAATGTCCGTCGATGCGACTGCTTCAGGTGGCTCAATCTGAGGCGACGTCATATATTGATGCCATTTTTTTGCCCACCCATCCCTGGACTTAAGTTTTCTAACGACACCATTTTGTTGAGATTCATGCCAAGGAATGGAGAGACTCTTGAAAAGTGACGAGACGCGTTTGTCTCTTTGGTACGTCCAGTCGTTCCAGGTCTCTTGGTGGGAAAACACAGCGGAGATGTTGAACATCGAGTGCAGGTTGGCGAAGATGTCCGCTGCCTCCCCAACCTTGACAAGGAGACGTAAATTCAGCGCAAGGAGCTGCGACTCTAAGTCTGATAAAGATTCTTTTAAAAATGCGTAATGTCGAGCGCTTAAGTCCGCTTGGACCCAAAGTTCAGGTTCAACGATGTATAAAGCGAGAGCGCTATGTTCTTGCGTCGCTAATTTTAAGGGTGCGTGATCAGCCACCCTCAGATCTCTTTTAAACCAAACAATATTCATGTGCTACCAAATTAAGGATTAATGTATCTTACGACCGTAGTCACCAAATTAATTCCCTACAATCCGTTCTCAGCCCTAAAATATTTATGATTGATCTGTCGTAAGTTAGTTATCTCAAGGGTGTGATATTGATTGTGTGCGGGGAGAATCCACCAAAAACTACAGTACTTGTTGATAATTGGCTTCATGTAATTTAAAGGAGAATAGAGATGTCCTCAAAAAAAATACTCGTCACGTGCGCTGATAAATATATGGGTAGCGCGGTTGTTAAAAAATTTAAGACGCTTGATTACGATGTGTTCGCGGATTGCCAGGAGTTAGTGACGCAAACTCAGTGTGAGGGATTGATTCAAACGGTAGGTGACATTGATGTGTTGGTTCTTAACTTAGCTGAACCGCCGAAGACTGCGCCGGTGCAAAGTATAAAAAATGAAGACTGGCACGTCTTGTTTAAGACGTTGGTAGATCCTCTGATGTTCCTTGTTAGGGCGGCAGTCCCACAGATGCTTAAACGTCAATCCGGAAAAATTATTGCGATTACCAGTGCGGCGCCGCTCAAAGGAATTGCGAATAACGCGGCTTATTGCTCGGCACGTGGTGCACAAAATGCATTTATTAAGGCCGTTGGCATCGAGATGGCGCGCTCGGGAGTTCAGGTAAACGCCATTGCGCAAAACTACATCAACAACGATACGTATTATCCTGACCAATTGTTGTCTGATGATAAGTTTCTCGACCATGTTCGTAGAAATGTCCCGACGAATAAGGTTGGCTTAGCTACAGAGACCTCGGAGCTCGCCGCTTATTTGGCAAATGAAAATTGCAATCATATGGTCGGACAGGTGATTCCTTTAGCAGGTGGTTGGATAAGCTAATTGCTAAAGCCAAAATTCGTCTACACTTACCCAACTTTTTTTGATATTCATGTCAGGATTTTTATGAGAAATGCATTTCGCACATTCGCCGCACTACTATTTCTGTCTTCGATCTCAGTCGCCTCGGCAGCATCCCCTGTTGGGCTTTGGAAAACGGTGGATGATGAAACTGGAGAGGAGCGATCTTTCATACGCATCAAGTCCGTGGGTCAGTCCATAGAGGGTTCTGTTCAAGAGATTATCGTGCTTCCCGGGGATGATCCAGCTCAGCTTTGTACGGCCTGTGAGGGGTCTCTTAAAGACCAACCGGTGATCGGCATGAGAATTATGTGGGGCTTCGAAGGTGAAGGGTCGACGTGGAAAGAGGGTTACATTATGGACCCTAACAACGGTAAAACGTACCGTTGTAAACTAGCAGTCGAAGATGACAATCAGTCGATGCGCGTCAGGGGTTACAGTGGCGTGTCGCTGCTTGGTCGAACTCAAACGTGGTATCGAGTTGAGTGAGGTTATTTTGACTTAGAGGGTCACAAGGGTCGCGCTTTGACTGTGCGTAAAGTCAGTCGTCCCGGGCGGCCATTGTAGTGAGACCAAGAGTAGCGAGTAAAGGGATCGTAGCCAAAATCAGTGATGTGAGAAGGGCGATCAAAATAGTTGTTTCGAATGCGTAATCAATATAGTGAGCGTATCCAAAGAGCACTGCAGTTACCAGCGGTAGAATCCAACAGGTTACTAACCAGTATTTCATTAATACTTCCTTATTTATTAAGTTGCTGTTTAAAATGTTGCTTGGTGAGTGCCATTCATCTTTTGGGTTTTTCCGTGAGTATTTTTGCCTCCTAAGAAAGGCGAGGGTCTCAAAATAACCGATACCCTTGAAGGGAAAATTGTTGGTCGCTTCAAAACTGACAGCAAAAACGTTTGAGGCCTCCTAGAAAAAAATTTACTTTCCAAGAATAGTTAAATTTTGTGGGATTCCTAGGGCGAAGATGTGACCATTTTATGGCGAATACCCGAGTTTTCTTGAAAGCAAATTGTCACAAAGCAGTCATTTAAACCCCATAAGTTCTGATTAATCTTTGGCTTGTGTCAGAAATGACTCAATTCAAAATCAAAGTTTAATTAGGAGCAATTATTATGAGAAGAATCATGCCATGGGCTACCGTAATGGGGCTGCTCGGAGTATTTGTCGCTGTCTATTTTATGGCTAGCACCGGAACAGAAGAAATTAAAAGCCTACCGAAAAATAAACCAGTGATATCCGCGGTCTCAATCCCCATCGATAATCAGAGTCAGGAAAAAAATAAAGTGCTTTTGCCACAGCAAGTGGCCATGTTAGATAAGGGTTCATTGGGACAAAAACAAATGTATGGCAATCAGACCCAAACCGGACAAGACGTGGCTATGATCAACGCCATTGAAAAAACCTATAATCCGAAACATTCCTCGTTAACCGTGGATCAGGCCGTGTTTGACAGCACCTCGAAAGAAATTGTGGATGATGTTTGGGATCGCTGGTTAAATATTGACGAAGGTTATTTGAATCATCATAAGCACTGGCATCAAGAAGATCGCACTGACGTGACGTTCGATAACTTCACTAGCGCACTTCATTTTTTTCCTGCAGATCAGAAGTTTTCTGAGGTAACGGCTGTGTGCAAAAACCACTCAAATTATAGTGAGGTGTTGGTTTATTCAAATGGAAAAAAATGGTTCGACTTGAATCAAGAGCGATCAAACAACTACTCAGTGACGCTCTGGGAGTGGTACAACACCGTGGCAATCAAATCCGGAGAGGAGACCTTTATCGAACATAAAACACCAAAGGTACATCGCTGGAACGCTACAGTTGCTGACTCCTTGGCCCAGGAGATATTAAAAACCGGCCAGTTTGAGGTTTACGTTGAGGGCAATCAGTCTCGACTTTCCGGAGCGATGATAAATAAGAAAGAGAAAATGGCTAAAAAGGCATTCCCTAACCTCAATATCAAGGCAACGGTAGCCATTAAAAATATCGATGACATCAGGGATTGCTTTGGGCGCTCAGAGACGGTTGCGAAGGAGCGAGTGGAGAGCGCCAATCTAAACTCTGATGTGCTTGGCTTGCGGCAATATTTTCAACAAGAAGTGAGCTTATGAAGTGAGTCCACGTTATCGACATAGGTAATTTGGCGTTGCTATCGTGACAACAAAAAACGGGGCGCGTATTATTGACCTCTATGAGTCACGATGAATTAAAAACAGGCAATGCAGCAGCTGCTGGAGACGAATTTAGAGAAGGTCGTCGCCGGCAGCGTCATTTGTTGTCAACCGCGGAGGTTCAGTCACTTTGCGAATTAAATAACATAAGCGCTGCGCAGGGTGTTTTTCAGACGCTCGCCGTCACAATTTTCACCATCGCTTTGGCTGTTGTATTTTGGCACCCGTTAGTTGTCATTCCAGCGGTTTTGGTGATCGCTAGTCGTCAACATGCATTGTTCGTGTTGGTTCACGATGCAGCGCACTACCGTCTATTTAAGAGCCGGTCACTCAATGATTGGGTTGGCCAAATATTGGCCATGCCCGGTGGTATATCAATGCACACCTACCGTGTTATTCATCGGCTGCATCACAACTATTTATTTGAACAGCGTGATCCGGACGTACCGTTGATTGCAGGTTACCCTCGTGGTCGCCGCTATCTTCTAGTTAAGTTAAGTAAAGACTTGTTCGGTCTGACCGCTTGGAAAACGTTTAAGTATTTTTTTGGTGCACCGGTAATCAATGATGCAGCATCTTCAGCGGACCGTCCTTTGGACGATACGGCACCGGCCTTGCGCGAGGCGGCGCGGCGCGACCGTTGGTGGGTCATTGCCTGGCATAGTGGGATGTTAGTTTTGGCGTTCATTGGTGGTTGGTGGCTTGAGTACTTGGTTTTATGGTTATTACCGCTTGTTACGGTGATGCAGCTATTCTTGCGATTGCGCGCGGTTTTGGAACATGGTGCCGTGACTGATCTAACTTCAGCGTTAACGGCGGCACGAACAAATGTCGGTCCGGGATGGTTGATGTGGTTTGTGTTCCCGCACCATGTAAATTTCCATATTGAACACCACCTAATACCGTCTATTCCATTTTACAATTTACCCAGGTGTCACAATCTATTGGCCAAGCGTGGTACTTTGTCGAGCGCGGAAATTCGTCGTGTGCCCGAGACCTTAGCGTTACTTTTATCAAACCCATTGATAGCCTCGCAACGTGACAGCGCCTGGTGATCGTGTGGATTTTTTGTCTCGGTTCTTTGGTCCCAAGTTAGGGATGCCTGAGGACCCAGTAACGGGTGGCGCGCACTGTGAACTGATTCTTTACTGGTCCAGTCGACTAGTTAAAAAGGACTTGATCGCCAGGCAATTATCAAAAAGGGGCGGCGAGTTATATTGTTGCGACCGTGGGAATAGGGTGACGGCCGGCGGGAAAGCAGTTACTTAATCTGCAGGGAGACTTACGGGTTTCGCCGGTCGCATTGGAGAGTTCATTCAAATGAGATCAGGGCTGAGTAAAACTTGTCTGAGTTTTACCTTAAGGCCGGCCCTTTAAATGATTCGACAAAAGCTCGGTGTCCTCGTCCCAAATTGTTTATTTAAAGAGTGTGATGATGTGATTATTCGGCGGCGATGTGTAAAACTGAACGGTTATCGCCGTACGGTCAATGTATGAAATGAGACGAGTGATCGTCCGGGAGAAATTGAATGGCTAATTTAGGTAAGGAACCAATACGAAACCGAGCTGATCTTGAGCAATTTGCATCTGATATGACGCTCGCACAACGCCTGCCTGAGCGCTGTGTTCTTGATGTGTTCATACAGAGAGCGGCGCAGTGCCCGACGGATACCGCAATTACCATGTTGATGACAGGTGAAGTCGACGAAAAGCCTCGTCGGGTTAGTTACAGTGAGCTGTTATGTCTTATACGGCGTGCCGCAAATATGTTTTCCAATTTAGGCGGACTGGCGCCTGGCGTCGCTTATATGCTGCCATCGCTGGTCGAAACACACGTTACTTTGTGGGGTGCTGAAACCGCAGGTTATGCCGTGCCGATCAATTTCTTATTACAGCCCGATAGCATCGTTGAACTTTTAAAAGCCTCAGATGCAAAAATACTCGTGGCACTAGGACCGCATCCTAAACTCGACATTTGGCAAAAAGCTTTGCGATTGCGTGATATGTTGCCTGACCTGACTCTGGTCCGGGTGTCTCCTCCGGAGCAACCGGTCGAAGATGGTGTGGTTGACTTTGGCGCTGGGTTGAAGGCGCAGCCCGACGATTATTTGGTGTTTGGTGATTCACGCGGCGATGACGACGTTGCAGCTTATTTTCATACCGGCGGTACCACAGGAATTCCCAAATTAGTCGCTCACACTCACCGCGGTCAATTAACGTCCACTCTCGGCGGAGCAGCCATGTGTGGTTATGGGCCCAAGGATGTTCTCACGGCAACACTCCCTCTTTTTCATGTGGCAGGAACCATCGTTGGTGGATTGAGTGCTTTTATGGCGGGTGTGGAATTACTCATCATGACGCCTGCGGGGTTACGCAACCCGACGGTCGTTAATAATTTCTGGAAATTAGTTTCTCAACACAACGCAACATTGGTGGGGGGTGTTCCGACTGCGATAGGAGCGGTGTTACGCGTGCCAGTTGGCGACAACGATCTCAGTACGTTGCGGGCTGGTCTAACTGGTGCAGCCTTGTTGCCGCCCGCTGTGGGCCGACGATTTAAAGAGGTGACGGGCTGTCATTTATTTGAAATATATGGAATGACCGAGTCTCAAGGGTTGGTCAGTATTGATCCATTGTCCGGACCTGGTGCCATTGGATCAGTGGGGTGGCCGCTACCTTATACTCGCGTTGACGTCTTGCGTATCGGAGCCGATGGTAATCTTGGCGAGCCGTGTGTTCCTGAGGAAATCGGCGTCATCACCGTTCGAGGTGATCACGTGTCACCAGGCTATCGAGGCCACAATCACAGTGATGGCGTATTCGCTAACGGCTTGCTTAATTCCGGTGATCTTGGGTACAAGGATGACGAGGGCCGAGTCTATATTGCGGGGCGCTCTAAAGACCTCATTATTCGAAGTGGTCACAATATTGATCCGGCAATGATTGAGAACGCTATGAGTACACATCCGGACGTCGCTCTAGCTGCAGCTGTTGGTATGCCTGACTCTTACGCAGGTGAATTGCCCGTTTGCTTTGTCGAGTTGAGACCGGGTGCCGAGGTCAGTGTGGAGGACCTAAAGTCACATGCCGAAGCGACCATTGATGAGCGTCCGGCTTG
>CAJQMS010000091.1 GCA_905479505.1 uncultured Burkholderiales Genera incertae sedis bacterium
TTCACTCTCCTCCCGACTTGGAAAGCCTGCCAACCCACCAAATTGCCTCAACGAACCCATTTGCTCTCGTCGTCCAGTCAAAATTTTGTGTGCATAGGTCTGATGGCCGACATCCCAGACCAATTTGTCTGAGGGCGTATTAAAAATATAATGTAGCGCGATAGTCAGCTCTATCGTTCCTAGATTAGATGCGAGATGACCTCCCGTTTGAGATACGCTCTCGATGATATACGCCCTCAACTCACTCGCTACCTGATCCAGATCTTTCCTTTCGAGCGCTCTGAGATCGTGAGGCGAATTAATCGTTTTGAGTTTTTTATACATATCCAATGGTTGTTTATTTAATAATCGCGATTGAAAATGAGACTCGCGATATCACTGAGATATCCGCCACGTCTTGGAAGTTCACGCAAAGTTTGCTCAGCAAGTTCAGCGAGCTCATTGGCAACTTGCTTCGCCCGTTTTAGTCCCAATAAGGTCACGTAAGTCGGTTTATTATCTCTGAGATCCTTCCCCGCAGACTTTCCGAGAATCTCTGTAGACGAAACGGCATCAAGGATGTCATCAACCACTTGAAATCCCAGTCCAATTTGTTGCGCATAGAGCTTGAGTTGTTTTTCGAACAATTGGTTATATTCCGGGCCGCAAATCGCCCCTATCTCAGCACTAGCAGTAAACAAAGCTCCTGTTTTCTTCGAATGCATGAGCTCCAATTCGGATTGACTCATAGTCGTGCCAATTTGCGCTAAGTCGATAGCCTGCCCGCCCACCATACCATTTGATCCAGACGCCGCCGACAACAAGTCAATTTGCAGCAGTCGCGTCTCTGAGCTTAACTTATTTGACTGATTAGCGAGAACGTTGTAAGCCAGCGGTTGCAATGCATCTCCAACGAGCAAAGCAGTCGCCTCATCATAAGCTGCGTGAACAGTAGGCTGCCCTCTCCTCAGATCATCATCGTCCATCGACGGTAAATCGTCATGGACCAGCGAATATGCATGTATGAGTTCAATCGCAACAGCCCCGTGTATCACTTGTGCTATGTTGCCCGCAAACAAATCTCCCGAGGCACAGGCAATTAAACCGCGAATGCGCTTACCGGGACTTTTAATCGCGTAGTGCATCGCTTGATGCAGTGTTTTTGGGATTACAGATTCATCGGGTAAACAATCAGTCAGGCCACTATTCACTCGAGCTACAACGTCACTTCGCCACTGATCAAATGCGCTATGAATCATCAAGACCTTCAAATTTCTTCAACATCCCCGCCTCAACCACGCTTACTTCTCGCTGTGCGTCACCGAGTTCTTTTTGGCAAAACTGGAGTAATTCAGCCCCCCTCTTGTAATAAGAGATGGAATTCTCGAGGGTCGTATCGTCATCTTCCATTCTTTCGATGATTAACTCTAATTCGGCCAATGCAGTTTCGAAACTCAATTTTTCTTTAGCTTTTGTCATAGTATGTTCGGTGCTGTATTGCCACAATTATGGTTATTATCGCACGCGTTGGGCATAATATTAGATTATAAATGTACTTCATTAGATTTTTTAAAACTCTATTTCCAATTAAATCAAGAATCCAAGATTATGTACACCATCCTTATTGAAGCAGAGGAACTGCTCGTTGCAATAGACCGACCGAACACGATCATTTTTGACTGTCGTCATTCGCTCACTGAGCCAGATTTTGGGATAGATCGTTACAACGACAATCATTTACCAAATGCCGTATATGCGTCAATGGATGAACACCTCTCGCAAAGACCGAATGGCCTTAATGGAAGACATCCATTTCCAGAAATCCAAGCTTTTATTGAATGGCTAAAAAATTGTGGAGTGAATAATTCCACGCAGGTAGTTGCCTACGACGACGCCGGAGGCGTATACGCCTCAAGGCTTTGGTGCTTACTAAAATGGTTAGGTCACGAAGCAGTAGCGGTCCTTAACGGCGGATTGCAAAATTGGATTGAATCAAAAGGGGTCCTCGACCGCGAGGTTAAACAAGTACCTGAGAAAGGCAACTTTAAGCCGCACACAAAAGATATTCTGGTTGACTCTCAGTATATTTTAAAGAACCTAAAAAACAATGATGTTCTAATAATAGACGCTCGAGCAAATGACAGATTTCGTGGGGAAAATGAAACTATCGATCCCATTGCAGGGCATATCCCTGGGGCAAAAAATCGTTTTTTCAAAACAAATCTTGATGATGATGGAAAGTTTAAAAGCGCAAATACTCTTAAAAGATCCTTCTTAGAACTAATTGATGACGGGACCGACCAGCAAGTAGTTCATCAGTGTGGGTCAGGCGTGACTGCTTGCCATAATATGTTAGCAATGGAGGTCGCTGGGATCAAAAATTCTAAACTC
This sequence comes from uncultured Burkholderiales Genera incertae sedis bacterium, assembly GCA_905479505.1. Taxonomy (GTDB): domain Bacteria; phylum Pseudomonadota; class Gammaproteobacteria; order Burkholderiales; family Eutrophovitaceae; genus Eutrophovita. The sequence goes on from CAJQMS010000091.1 coordinate 2,371, forward strand.
TATCCCGGCTCATGGAGCGAGTGGATAGCCGATACTACTCGGCCAATATCTACCGGCTGAGCGCCTACATCCACCTATAAGATTTCAGCAGATGTCACCCAGTCTATACGGAAGCAGCTTGCTTTGACTCCTCATTCGCGATCTGGATAAGTAACTTATCGTCATCATCCATATCAAGCACCACCTCCCCTCCCGAGGACAATTGTCCAAAAAGAAGTTCATCCGCAAGAGCGCGACGAATAGTATCCTGAATTAGTCTAGCCATAGGACGAGCACCCATCAATGGGTCGAAGCCTTCCCGACCCAGGAACTCACGAACCCTCAAACTGAAGGTCGCATCAACTTTTTTCTCCTGTAACTGATGCTCCAATTCCATTAGAAACTTATCCACGACTTTTAGGATAATTTCTGTGGATAGCGGAGCGAAAGAAACAATCGAGTCAAGACGATTTCTAAACTCTGGGGTGAACTGCCGCTTGATCTCAGCTAGTTCGTCACCAGCAGAAACAGCTTCGGTGAACCCCATCGAATTTTTTGAAATTTCGGAAGCACCGGCGTTCGTTGTCATCACAATAATGGCATTTCGGAAATCGGCCTGACGGCCATTGTTGTCCGTCAACGTACCATGATCCATCACTTGCAACAGAATGTTAAAAATGTCCGGATGTGCTTTTTCAATCTCGTCTAAAAGAAGAACGCAGTGGGGTTGCTTTACTAGCGCCTCGGTAAGAAGCCCCCCTTGATCGAAACCGACATATCCCGGAGGAGCACCAATTAACCGGGAAACCGCGTGCCGCTCCATGTACTCAGACATATCAAACCGGACAAGCTCGATACCGAGTGTGTAAGCTAACTGCCGGGCCACCTCGGTTTTACCGACCCCCGTAGGCCCGCTGAACAAAAATGCACCTACCGGCTTACTAGGGTTCCCCAGTCCGCTGCGAGACATTTTTATTGCGGACGATAACGCACCAATCGCTGGCTCTTGACCAAAAACTACTGCATTGAGATCGCGGTCCAGAGTTTTGAGCTTCGACCGGTCGTCGTTTGATACGTTCTGCGATGGCACTCTCGCTATCTTTGAAACAATGCCCTCGATTTCCAGCTTCCCGATAACTTTCTTCTTCTTCTTGCCCACGGCAATGCGTTGCGCGGCACCCGCCTCATCAATAACATCGATCGCCTTATCCGGAAGCTGCCTATCGTGAATAAATCTCGCTGATAGCTCTGCAGCGGCAGTGAGCGCAGTGACCGTATAACGAACCTGGTGATGCTCCTCGAACCTAGATTTCAACCCTCTGAGAATCGATACTGTTTCTGACACGGAGGGCTCTCCCACGTCGATTTTCTGAAAACGTCGGGAAAGCGCGTGATCCTTTTCGAAAATTCCTCTGTACTCATTATATGTGGTCGCACCAAAACATCGGAGCTCACCAGATGACAATGCGGGCTTCAACAAATTTGAAGCATCTAGCGTCCCGCCCGAAGCCGCTCCGGCTCCAATTATAGTATGGATTTCGTCAACAAAAAGTATTGCATCGGGTTGCTTTGCCAACTGCTTCAGTACAGCCTTAAGTCTTTGTTCAAAATCACCACGATATTTAGTTCCAGCAAGCAAGGCCCCCATGTCAAGAGAGAAAACCTCGGCCTTTGCTAATATCTCAGGGATCTCTCCTTCAACAATACGTCTGGCTAATCCTTCGGCGATAGCGGTTTTTCCTACGCCCGCCTCTCCTACCAACAGCGGATTATTTTTCCGACGTCGACACAAAATCTGAACAACCCTCTCGAGCTCAGCATTTCTACCGATTAGAGGGTCAATTTTTCCCTCGACCGCAACCTCGTTTAAATTAATCGCGTAGCTCGCTAATGCGCTATCGTTCTTCTCGTTTGAGCCACCCTCGGTCCTTTCGCTAGTGCCGTCGTCCTTCGACTCATCAGTCTCTGATTCCCCGACTTTCGCAATTCCGTGGGCAATGAAGTTCACAACATCCAATCTCGTGACTCCCTTTTCATGTAAAAAGTACACAGCATGTGAGTCCTTCTCACCAAAAATAGCAACGAGTACATTTGCACCAGTCACTTCCTTTTTCCCCGATGACTGAACATGGAGAATCGCGCGTTGAATAACTCGCTGGAAGCCCAAAGTCGGCTGCGTCTCAACATCTGCCTCGCTTATGAGAGGCGTATGTTCTTCTATGAAGTCGACAAGCAACTTTTTTAACTCTTCTAAGTTCGTACCGCAAGCGTTGAGAACTCCCAACGCGGACGGATTGTCCAGCATAGCCAATAACAAATGTTCAACAGTTATAAATTCGTGTTTTTTTTCACGAGCATTCATAAACGCGTTGTGGAGACTAAGTTCAAGTTCTTGGGCAATCATGCTTCCTCCATCGTACACTGTAAGGGGTGTTGATACTGGCGTGAAAAATCTGATACTAAATCGACTTTTGTGGTTGCAACGTCTTTAGCAAACACACCACAAACGCCTACGCCTTCGCGATGCACTTTCATCATTACCTGAGTCGCCTGTTCGCTTGTCATGGCAAAAAATTTATTCAGAACGATAACGACAAACTCCATCGGAGTGTAGTCATCGTTTAACAGCAACACTTTATAAAGGCCCGGGGGCTTTACAGTCGCTCTTTCTTTGGTTACCTCGATGTCGCCTTGCTCGCTGCTCACTGACAAATTCCTTCGTTATGTTTATCTTTTAGTATACCGCGCGTTCCCAATTCTCCAAGTCATCACTTTAAAACATAACTTACCAAAATTTATGGTTGCGGCGCAACATTTTGGCCACTAATTTATGCGTAAACGTTATGGACTCAAAACTATGACTAAAGTTGCTTGACTTACCAACAAGAATCGCCTAAAAGTGAAACAATAGTTTGGTTATGGTTCGTTTAGATCACATGATCTGGTGAGTTCATAATCGAACGTATTCAGGCAGCTTAGCTGCTTAATTTTAAAACAGGTTTAGAGGATTAGGGGTATGGCAACTGGTACAGTAAAGTGGTTTAACGACGCTAAGGGTTATGGTTTCATCACACCCGACGACGGGAGTGAGGATCTTTTTGCTCACTTCTCAGCGATTGAAATGAACGGGTTCAAAACCCTCAAAGAAGGACAAAAAGTAGCCTTCGAGGTGACACAAGGACCAAAAGGAAAGCAAGCATCAAATATAAAAGAGTCAGACTAGTTTAAAAGTTAACCTTTTAAAAAAAACGACAACTTCGGTTGTCGTTTTTTTTATTTACAGCCTTTTAAAAAGCTATTTTAGGTATAATTTATCCCAGAAGATAAAATTAAGTTTCATATTATGAAAATTTGACGCTATGCGTCAAAAATTGATTGGAGAATCACTATGAGTCAACAATATACATGCCCAACTGGCGTAACAATTAACGGTATCTATAGTGACAACTACGCACAAATCCTCTCGCCTGAGGCGATTGAGTTTCTCGCTAAGCTTCATAGACAATTTAATGGAACAAGGCAAGAATTACTAAACCGGAGAATCACGAGGCAAACAGAGCTCGACAATGGAAAATTACCGGACTTTCTAGACGAGACCAAAGCTATTCGCGATGCGGATTGGTCCGTCGCCTCAGTGCCGGCAGATCTCCAAGATCGGAGAACAGAGATCACCGGGCCAACCGATCGAAAAATGGTTATAAATGCTCTAAATGCCGGCGCCAAAATGTACATGGCAGATTTTGAAGATTCAAATACGCCAACCTGGGATAACCAAGTATCAGGTCAAGTAAATATGCGCGATGCTGTCCTTAAAACGATAACTTTTACAAACGATAAAGGAAAGTCGTATAAGTTAAACGATGACACAGCAACATTACTTATAAGACCTCGTGGATGGCACTTAAATGAAGCACACGTTATCGTTGATGGTGAGCCTATGTCGGGATCACTTTTTGATTTTGGCCTTTACTTCTTCCACAATGCAAAAGAGAGGTTATCTCAGAACTCAGGTATTTATTTTTATCTACCGAAATTAGAATCTCATTTAGAAGCTCGACTATGGAATGACGTTTTTATTTTTAGTCAAAATGAAATCGGAATTCCACAAGGCAGCGTTAAAGCAACTGTTTTAATCGAAACAATCATGGCTGCATTCGAGATGGATGAGATTCTATATGAACTAAAAGAACACTCTGCTGGCTTAAATTGCGGCCGATGGGATTATATTTTCAGCTGTATCAAAAAATTCAAACATCAAGATAATTTCATTCTTGCTGATCGAAATGCTGTAACGATGACGAGTCCCTTCATGAGAGCCTACTCTTTGCTTCTTATCAAAACTTGTCATAAAAGAGGTGCGTTTGCTATGGGTGGAATGGCAGCGCAAATCCCAATTAAGAATGATGATGCCTCTAACCAAGCTGCGATCAATAAAGTAAAAGCGGATAAAGAGCGAGAGGTGAATGACGGACATGACGGCACCTGGGTCGCTCATCCAGGACTTGTCGGGATCGCACAGGACGCCTTTAATGAAGTTATGACCACACCAAATCAGATTCATAAGCAACGACCGGATGTGGAAATATCAGCAAGCGACCTTATTGATTTTAAACCAAGTACACCGATTACCGAGGACGGGCTGCGTGCAAACATTAATATCGGAATTCAATATATTGGTGCCTGGATTGCAGGGACCGGATGCGTCCCAATCTTTAACTTGATGGAAGATGCTGCGACGGCAGAAATATCGCGAGCTCAAATATGGCATTGGATTAGAAGCCCCCTTGGCGTTTTGAATGATGGTAGAAAGGTTACCAAAGAGTTATTTAGTAGTTTAATTCCTGAGGAACTTGATAAAATAAAAGAGATGCTTGGGACAGGCTACCAAAATGGTAAATACGCCGAAGGTGCTAAGATGTTTGAAAAACTCACCTTAGACGAGGAATTTGTTGAATTCCTAACGCTTCCCGCTTACGAGGAAATCATTCAAAACGGCATCTGAAGCTCTGAGTACACGGCGAGTGGAGAACTCACACATATATAAAGTTTAGAACCTGAAAGTTGCAAAAGAGCTAAATGACCTGGAAACCGAACGTTACCGTTGCAGGTATTATCGAACGAGATGGCAGATTTTTACTCGTTGAAGAACATACTAGTCAAGGTATTAAGCTTAACCAGCCAGCAGGCCATCTAGAACCTGGTGAGTCGCTAATCGATGCGGTCAAAAGAGAAGTGCTAGAGGAAACTGCGTTTAATTTTGAACCAACATTCACCACCGGAATACAACTGTGGGCGAAAAGTCCTGGCGATATCACCTTTTTAAGAATTTCATTCGCTGGGGAAGTGAAAGAATTTTTTCCGGACAGAAAACTCGATACAGGAATAATCAAAACAGTATGGCTGAGTCAAAAGGAAATCGAAGGTTCGATTGACAAACTCAGGAGCCCACTAGTTTTAAGCTGCGTAAATGATTATCTAGAGGGCAACCTGTTTCCACTCAGCGTTATTCGACCCTAAGTATGGGCTACGTATGGTAAAAAATAAAATTGTCATTGGCCTCTCAGGGGGCGTCGACTCAGCTGTCGCCGCTTGGCTACTCAAGGAACAAGGGCATGATGTTGTCGGCATCTTCATGAAAAATTGGGAAGATGATGATGACGAACGTTATTGTAGCTCTAGAGTGGATCTGGTTGATGCCGTGTCGGCAGCAGAGACGCTAGGTATTGAAATAGAAACTGTAAATTTCTCAGAAGAGTACAGAGACAGGGTATTCAATAATTTCTTAGAGGAATACTCACAGGGAAGGACACCAAACCCAGACATATTCTGCAATTCAGAAATTAAGTTTAAAGCGTTTCTGGATCACGCCATCGAATTAGGTGCGGATAAAATAGCGACAGGACATTACGCCCAATTGAGAGAGCGGGACGGACTGGTCCAATTATTAAAAGCCGAAGACGGCACAAAAGATCAAAGTTATTTTTTATACCGACTCAACCAAGAGCAGCTTTCGAGAACAGTTTTCCCACTTGGCCAAATGTATAAAACCGAAGTTCGAGCGCTTGCGAAACGCCTAAATCTTGCGAACTTTAACAAAAAAGACTCAACAGGAATTTGTTTCATAGGTGAACGTCGATTTAAGGATTTTCTTGCTCGTTATTTACCTGATCAACCGGGTGACATCATTACGCCAGCTGGAGATAAGGTAGGAGAACATGACGGGTTAATGTTTCACACGATTGGTCAACGACAGGGGCTTGGTATCGGAGGGGATGGCCTTCCATGGTACGTAGCTCAAAAAAATATGGAACAAAATACGCTTACCGTAGTGCAAGGGCATGAGCACCCCATGCTTCGAAGTCCTGACATTTATGCTGAAAACCTTCATTGGATTTCTGAAAGCCAACCACGCAGCTCATGGGTTTTCGGCGCAAAATCCAGGTATCGCCAAAAAGATGCAGCTTGCACCATTAAAGACACGAACGAGTTAATCTGCCACGTGCAGTTCGCCGAACCTCAGTGGGCTGTTACTCCAGGGCAATCAGTGGTTCTCTACGAATCGAATGTTTGCTTGGGTGGCGGCATCATTAGGTAATGTAGGCCCAAATCATGATCTTTTTGCCGTTATAAGATCCATAATGTGCCAAAAATCCAACTTGAGCCGTGTTAAACTTAGTTTTAAATTCATCACCTTTCAGCGATATTAATCATGCCTGAATTCTCATCTTCCTTGACTGCAATTAGTCCCATCGATGGTCGTTACTGCACAAAGACTCAACCTCTCTCACAATTCTTTAGCGAATATGCGCTAATAAAACATCGAGTGATCGTAGAAATTGCTTGGCTCAAGTCTTTGTCAATGGCCGATGAACTAGAAGAAGTTAAAAAACTTTCAATGGGCTCCGTCGAGAAACTCGATGCAATCATAGCGAACTTCTCCATTCAAGACGCAGCAGCAGTAAAAGAAATCGAGAAGACCACTAACCATGACGTCAAGGCTGTTGAATATTGGTTACGTCAAACACTTAAAAGTGAGGAGGGTATTGCCCCAGTTACCCCGTTTATTCACTTTGCCTGTACCTCAGAGGATATAAATAATGTTTCCTATGCGTTGATGATGAAGGGTGCGCTGGATAACGTTATTTTACCTAAGCTCGATTCCATCATCTCGGTCCTAAATGAACTTGCATCTAAATATGTGAACGAGCCAATGCTAGCTCGAACACATGGTCAGCCAGCAAGTCCAACCACGATGGGAAAAGAAATAGCAAATGTGGTTTACCGTCTCACACAGCAAAAAAACTCATTAGCCAAATTGAATTTACAGGCGAAAATGAATGGTGCAGTTGGAAACTTCAACGCTCATCTTAGCGCTTATCCGAATTACGATTGGGAAGCGCACTCACGAAAACTCCTACAGAGCTTAGGCTTAGAAATGATCCCCTATACAACCCAAATCGAACCGCACGACGGGATAGCTGAAGTATTTGACTGCTTCATGCGAATTAACACCATATTGTTAGATCTCAATCGTGATTTTTGGGGATATATTTCTATCGGCTATTTCAAACAAAAAACTAAAGAAGGCGAAGTAGGTTCATCTACTATGCCTCACAAAGTGAACCCTATCGACTTCGAAAATGCAGAGGGGAACCTTGGTTTAGCAAATTCTGTTCTCGGGCATCTGAGCCGAAAATTACCGATCTCAAGATGGCAAAGGGACCTAACTGACTCAACCGTCCTACGCAACATGGGAGTAGGGCTAGGATATGGACTATTGGCATACGACTCATGCATCAAAGGACTGGTAAAGTTAGACCTAAATAAGGATAAACTCGACTCTGATCTCGAACAGTGTTGGGATGTTTTAGCAGAACCGGTTCAGACTGTGATGAAGAAATATGGAATCGAAAATGCGTACGAAGAGCTTAAGTCACTCACAAGAGGTCGTGGCGGAATTTCTAAAGCCGATCTTCATGTTTTCATAAAGCACTTAGACATCCCAGAGGACGCAAAAAAAAGGCTTCTTACTTTAACGCCTCAGTCTTACACTGGACTTGCTCAAAAATTAGCCACTGACATGGCAAATGAAATATCACTTCGACACACACAAAAATAATCAGCAGTGGTTATTTTCGAAAACGAAACTTCAACCATTCGATCAGGGCTGGCATTATTGAGAGAAATATAATGATAAAAATTACGGCGCTTAGATTATTTTTCACAAACGGTAATTCTCCCAGATAAAAGCCTGCCCCCGTCAGGCCAAACACCCAAACAACGGCTCCGATAACATTAAACAGCAGAAACTGCGGATACGAATAGTTCGCAATGCCGGCAACAAAAGGAGCGTAAGTCCTTACAATGGGAACAAATCTGGCAATAATGATGGTCTTAGCACCGTACTTCTCAAAGAACCTCTCAGTACGTTCTAAATATTCTTGTTTCAAAAAACGCGATTTTCCCGATAGGAATACCTTTCGCCCTAAAAAACTTCCGATGTAATAATTCAAGGCGTCGCCCAAGATCGCCGCAATAGTTAAAGAGACTGCGATAGCATAAAAATCAAAGTCTCCTCTTGCCACAAACGTACCAACCAGAAACAACAAAGAATCACCCGGAAGAAATGGCGCTATTACTAAACCTGTCTCACAGAAAATAATCAAAAATAGAAGTAGATAAGTAGTTTTACCGTATTCCGCAGTAACTTCCGCGAGATAGGTATCGAGGTTCACAATGACCGAATAAATATCACTGAAAAAACTCACCGAAACTCCTAATGCTTTTGAGACTATTGTTAAATGACAAACACGCTAAATTGCCAAAGGCTATCGAACCCAAGAACGATCTACACGACAGCTTCCTCTTTCTTAACCTCGGGTTTAATGAGGTCTTCTCTGCTGATACCAAGCCACAAGACAAGTGGACTAGCCACAAAGATCGAGGAATAAATCCCGAATAAAATACCAATCGTCAAGGCCAGCGCAAAATAGTGCAGCGTTTCACCCCCGAAAATAAGTATTGAAAGGACCATAAGCTGTGTACTTCCATGCGTGATAATTGTACGTCCCATAATACGAGTGATAGCATTATTAATGACCTCTCGAACGCTCGCCTTTCTCATTTTCCTAAAGTTTTCTCGTATGCGGTCAAACACCACCACTGATTCATTCACTGAATAACCCAAGATAGCCAAGACAGCTGCGAGCACCGGCAGTGAGAACTCCCACTGAAAGAGGGCGAAAAATCCCAAAATAATAACAACATCGTGCAAGTTAGCGAGAATAGCAGCCAAGCCGAACTTCCACTCAAATCTAAATGCCAAATAAATTACAATTCCCAGGGAAACAACTAAGAGGGCTAATGCGCCCTTCTCAACCAGCTCTTCTCCTACCTGCGATCCGACGTAATCTACACGTCGAAGCTCTAACTGTGGATCATCCTCTTTAAGCATCAAAAAAACTTGGTCTGAAAGCTTCGCTCCCGTTAACTCTGGCTTTGTCGGCAAACGAATTAAGACTGTTCTTGAATCACCGAAACTCTGCACCACCGCTTCAGACATACCGCCAGATTCAAGTGACTTCCTAATTTTCGATAAGTTTGCAGATTCCGAATAACCAACTTCCATCACGGTTCCTCCCGTGAACTCTACCCCTAAATTAAGCCCTTTAAACGCCAACGCACCGACGGCAAGCAAAAACATGGCAATCGATATCAAATTGAACGTTAACGCATGGCGCATAAACGGGATATCTTTGCGAATTTTAAAAAATTCCATAATGACTTTCTATAATTTTCATTAATTATTTATCGTTGAAACTAATTGGATTTTTTATACCAGTCTGAGTCTCCAATTGCGAGTCTGTCAATTTTTTTCTTGCGTCCGTAGATTAAATTTACGACCCCTCGAGATACAAAAACAGCGCTAAACATTGATGTGAGGATCCCAATACAGTGGACGACAGCAAAACCTCTGATAGGACCAGTGCCAAAGAAGAAAAGCGCTATCCCCGCAATAAGCGTCGTGATATTAGAATCCAGAATCGTTCCCCACGCTCGCTCATAACCTGCCGTAATTGCTGCCTGAGGAGTTGTTCCGTTTCTTATTTCCTCTCTGATACGCTCGTTAATTAGCACGTTAGCATCAATGGCCATCCCCAAAGTCAGAGCTACTGCAGCAATACCTGGTAACGTTAGCGTTGCCTGAAGCATTGACAATACCGCCGCTAGTAGCATCATATTGACACTTAATGCGAAAACACTGATTACACCAAACACCGAATAATAAACTGCGATAAACAGAGCTAGAGCCGCGAAACCTATCCACGTAGACTTAAACCCCCGATCAATATTGTCTGCGCCGAGACTAGGACCCACCGTTCGTTCCTCAATGATTTCCATTGGTGCTGCTAACGCTCCTGCACGAAGAAGTAATGCGGTGTCATGCGCTTCAGTAGTTGTCATGCTTCCGCTAATTTGAACGCGGCCACCTGGTATCTCTGCTCGAACAACGGGCGCAGTGACCACTTCGCTACTACCTTTCTCAACAAGCACCATAGCGATACGTCGTCCGACATTTTCGCGAGTGGTCATTTGAAAAATAGAAGAGCCACGACCATCCAAGCTCAAATGAACCGCAGCCTCTGAAGTCGTGTTGTCAAAACCGGGTTGCGCATCAGATATTCTATCTCCGGTCAAGATGACCTCTTTCTTCAATAGATAAGGAGTACCTTCTCGATCATAAATTAAGTCATCACCGCTAGGAATTCGTCCGTCTTGCGCCGCCTGCAAACTTGCTGGATCCATCTTATCTTCGTCTACTAATCGCACCTCAAGAGTTGCCGTGCGCCCAAGAATATTTTTGGCCTTAGCGGTGTCCTGAACCCCCGGTAACTGCACAACCACTCGATCAGCACCAGATTGTTGAACAATTGGTTCAGCAACGCCGAGTTCATTCACCCGATTTCTCAAAGTCGTAATATTCTGTTGGAGCGCAAATTCTTGAATACGCTTCTCCACTTCCGGTTTAACAGCAGCAGAAATCAGAGTCGCGCTTCCTCTTTCCTTTGAAACATAGTTCAGATCAGTCGCGTTGATTTCAAGTATCACTAGCGCTTGGTCTCGGATAGACTCATCCCTGAACTCAATATCTATGCCAGACTTACCCACGGAAATTTTGGAGTAGCGAATATTCTCAGCTCTCATTACTCGCCGAAGGTCTTGGAGATAACTTTCTTTGGCTTTTTGTAAAGCGGAGGGCATATCAACCTGGAGTAGAAAATGTACCCCTCCCCTCAAATCTAGTCCAAGATACATCGGTAGTGCATTCAAAGAAGTCAGCCAAGATGGTGAATTCGGCAGTAAATTTAATGCAACTATATAGTCTCGACCTAATCCACCTTGAACAGCATCCTTAGCTTGCAACTGCGAGTCGGTATCCTCAAAGCGCACTTTGATACCATTCTTATCTAAATAGGACGCTTGGACAGTGATTCCTTCGTTTGTAAGCAGATCATCAATTTTTTGCAGCAAAGATAGATCAACTTTGGCGCCGGCACGGAGCGGAGACACTTGAATCGCTGGTGACTCACCAAAGAAATTAGGGATGGTGTACACCACCCCGGCGACAACAGCACATACAATGATGAGGTACTTCCAAAGTGGATATCTATTCATAATTCAACTATTTCTATGTTTAAGGTCGTCATTCCATTTCAACTTCAACTTCAACAATTGAAGTCAACCTAAGGTTTAAGTTTAAACTGCGGCAGATTTTAAACTACCTTTCGGCAACACTGTTTGTACCGCCGGCTTTTGAATAACTATTTCTGTTCCAGAGGAAATTTCTAGTGTCACAAACTGCTCACCAACATGAATCACCTTACCTAGAACTCCTCCAACCGCAACTACCTCGTCCCCTTTTTGCAGGGCCTCCACCATGGTTTTATGCTCCTTTTGTTTTTTTGCCTGTGGGCGTATCATCAAAAAATACAAAAGTACGAATAGTAAGACTAAAGGCAGCATTCCCATAATATCCATTCCGCCCGAGGCACCCGCTGCAGTTTGAGCAAAAGCTGTTGATATAAACATAGTGTTTCTCCTTCATCCCACGGATGACGTTAATTAAAATCTGATAATCAGTGACGGTTAATGCTAGAACAAGCCTACCATTCTACCAGTAGGAGGCGAATATCGCGTCTCAATAATCTCTAAATATCTAAAAACTCCAGACTGTTAATATGGGGCTCCAGGGTCCTGTTTTCAATAGCCGTGCGTAAGCCACTCATGAGCTTCTGATAAAAATACAAATTGTGTACGGTATTGAGATGCGCCCCAAGCATTTCATCAATTCTCTGTAGATGGTGCAAATACGACCTCGAGAAGTTGGTGCAAGTATAGCAACCGCAGTTTTGATCGAGCGGGCCCTCATCAAAACGGTACTTTGCATTTCGCAACTTAACTATGCCCTGGGATGTGTATAACCAACCGTTCCTTGCATTTCGGGTCGGGAGTACACAATCAAACATGTCGACTCCTGCTCGCACGGCTTGGACCAAATCAGTTGGAGTACCAACTCCCATCAGGTACCTGGGTTTGTTATTAGGCATTTTGGACGAAGTGAAGGTCATGATCCTACGCATATCCTCCTTAGGCTCACCGACAGAGAGTCCGCCAATAGCATATCCGTCGAAGTCTAAAGATATCAATTTTTCAAGACTTTCCGCTCGCAGGGCTTCGTACATTCCTCCCTGGATGATACCGAATAAAGCGTTTGGATTACCTTGATGGGACTCCTTACTCCGCTCAGCCCACCTCATACTCAGGTGCATCGACTCCTCGGCTTGAGCTTGACTAGCTGGATAAGGAGTACATTCGTCAAATGCCATCACAATATCTGAATTTAAAGTGCGTTGAATCCTCATAGACTCTTCAGGGGAGAGGAAACACTTCGAACCATCAATGGGCGATCGAAATGAGACGCCCTCTTCGGAAATTTTACGAATATCCCCAAGACTAAACACTTGGAATCCTCCGGAATCAGTCAAAATTGGCTTATGCCAACCAACAAATCGATGTAAACCCCCATGGGCCTTTATGACTTCTAAACCTGGCCTCAACCAAAGATGGAAGGTATTTCCGAGTATTACATCCGCACCCAATTCGTCCACTTGATGAGGACGCATTCCTTTGACCGCACCATAGGTTCCAACTGGCATGAAAGCCGGTGTTTGTATCGATCCGTGAGCCAGCGTCAACTGGCCACGCCTTGCCTGCCCATCCGTTCCCGTGAGGGAGAACTCTATGCCCATACTCTTTTCTTTAAGTCCATTTTATTTGTCACTCACTTGATCAAAAACATCGCGTCACCGTAACTGAAAAACCGGTACCTTTGATCAATGGCATGCTGATAAGCACGCCGCATCTTATCGATACCCATAAACGCAGACACCAACATTAACAACGTAGATTTAGGTAAATGAAAATTAGTTATTAAACAATCCACAACTTTAAAATTGTATCCTGGAGTAATGAATA
>CAJQMS010000092.1 GCA_905479505.1 uncultured Burkholderiales Genera incertae sedis bacterium
CGGTGACTGCCTGAATACCGGCTGCGTTCCCTCAAAAGCATTAATCAAAACAGCTCAGTTCTTAGAGCAAGCTAGACAATCAAAAAAATTGGGTCTCGACAAGGCTGAGATTCATTATGAGTACTCAGACATAATAAAACGCGTCCAGAAAATAATAAAAAAAATAGAACCTCATGACTCTCGTGAACGATATACGGAACTCGGAGTGGAGTGCATACAAGGAGCTGCGACCATCACCTCTCCCTGGACGGTCACAGTTGACGGCACTAACGGTCAACAAGAAATTAGTGCCCGATCAATCATCGTGGCTGCCGGTGCTAGTCCAGTCGTTCCCCATTTGCCAAATATTGATCAAATTCAATATGTCACGTCCGACACTATTTGGGATATGAAAGATCTACCAAAAAAATTAATTGTTATTGGCGGAGGAGCCATCGGGTGCGAATTGGCACAAGCCTTCAAAAGACTTGGGTCAGAAGTTATTTTGATTGAATCAGAGAACCGAATCCTGATAAAAGAGGACTCAGAGGTCACAGAAATTATCGAAAATCAGCTCACAGATGAGGGCGTTACAGTGTTAACGAGACATCGAGCGAAAGGTTTTATAAGCGAGAAAGGTACACAAATCTTGGTTTGCGATAGCCCGAACGGTGAAGTTCGTCTGACCTTCGATGTCATTCTTTTTGCTATTGGAAGACGAGCTAATATTAACGGGTACGGATTAGAGACAATTGATGCCATTTCAGATGAAGATATCATTTTGCCTACCAATGATTTTCTAGAGACCAGATATCCCAATATTTATGCCTGTGGTGATGTCACAGGAAGAATGCAATTCACCCACGCGGCAGCTCACCAGGCGTGGCATGCGGTAGTCAATTCACTCTTTGGAACTTTTAAAAAATTCCCAATTGATTTCTCGGCGGTACCTTGGGCTACATTTACACACCCAGAAATTGCACGGGTTGGCGTAAATGAGGAAGAGGCAAAAATGACCAATCTGCCTTATGAAATCACCACCTATGGAATCGACGATCTTGACCGAGCAATAACAGACTCGGAAGACCGCGGCTTTATTAGGGTTTTAACGCAGCCGGGATCAGATAAAATCATTGGAGTAACTATTGTTTGTGAAGGAGCCTCTGAAATTATCTCTGAGTTTGTCCTCGCAATGAAATATAAACTAGGCCTCAATAAAATACTGGCTACAACCCATATTTACCCAACGTTCTCAGAAGCTAACAAATATGTTGCGGGAGAATGGAAAAGAAAGAATAAGCCTGAAAGGCTACTTAAAATATTAAAAATATTTCATCAAATTCGTCGGCGTTAATAGGTTCAGTTCTAATGCGTCTTGATAACATGAAAATTTTCCGAATACTCCTCGCTGGATTAGGGCTTATGGCTACATCTATGTCCTTAGCCTTTGATCATAGTCATAGCGAACTGAATTCAATCCTGAAAAACCACGTTATTTGGAACGACGACGGACGCAACACGACCGTTGACTATGCTGGTCTCGAAGGAGACCGAAGAGTCTTGGACCGCTATCTTGCATCGCTCACTTCTGTAACTCAATCCGAATTCAAGTTGTTCCAGAAAAGACAACAACTTGCATTCTTAATAAACGCCTATAACGCATTTACTATTTCTTGGGTATCTAAGAATTATCAGAATATTGAATCCATAAAAGACCTGGGAACCCTATTCAGGAGCCCATGGAAGGCGAAACGTTTCACACTATTTGGAACCCAGGTGAGTTTGGACTTTATAGAGCATGATTTAATTCGTGAACCAGGACGTTTCGATGACCCACGGATACACATGGCGGTGAATTGTGCGTCAGTTGGCTGTCCGGCTCTGAGACCAGAGGCGTTTACCGCAGATCGCATCAGCGATCAACTCAACGACAGCGTCAAGCGCTTCCTGGCTGATGCAGAACGCAATCGACTCAACGGAGACACATGGTTTATTTCGCCTATTTTCAAATGGTATAAAAAAGATTTTATAAACACATCTGGATCGGTCATAAATTGGATCTTAACTTATCAAAAGGTCGCCGATAACTCAAATAACAAAGTCAACGCTAATGATATTGAGGTTAAATTCACAAAATACGACTGGTCGTTAAATATTATAAGCTCGAAATAAAATCGGCCATGACCTCCGACACGATCACCCTATCCATAGTTATTCCAACATTAAACGAAGAGACTTCACTTCCTCGCTTACTAGCTCAGCTCCACTCTAAAAAATCAAACACAACTGAAATAATCGTTGTCGATGGAGGTAGCACAGATCAAACACTAACGAATATTGTTGATACAGTGGATTTAATTATCAAATCTCAACCTGGTCGTGCTGAGCAAATGAATGCAGGTGCAGCGCGTGCGAAAGGTCGATGCTTATGGTTCTTGCATGCCGACTCAAAGGTAGACTTCGATTTTGAAACAATCATCACCTCAAGTCTTGGTCAACACACCTGGGGGTGGTTCGATATACGAATCGATCATCGCCAAAAAATCTTCCGCATGATCGAATTTATGATGAACACAAGGTCTAGACTCACGTCCGTAGCAACCGGTGATCAAGGACTATTTATGCTTAAAGATATATTTGTACAGTCAGAGGGCTTCCCAAAAATCGCACTGATGGAGGACGTTGCGTTTGCAAAAAAACTTAGGAAACTTAGTAAGCCTTTTGTGAGTCAACATCGAGTACGCACATCGGCAAGACACTGGATAGAAAATGGACCAATTCAGACAATCGTGAAAATGTGGATTTTAAGGCTCCTGTTTTGTCTAAAGGTATCGCCCGTATGGCTTGAAAAATTTTACTATAAATAATGAACATTTCCATCAAAAGAAAGAAGGACAAACTGATACAGGTGTTTACGCGCACCCCCACCGAGGGAATGGTCAAAACTCGGCTTATCCCGACTTTAGGAGCACAAAAGTCTGCAAAATTACACCAACGTATGACAGCTCACGCAATCAATATTTCAAAGTTAATGTCAGTTGACATTGAAATTTACGTGACACCAAATGCTACTCATCAATTTTTTTCCTGTTTCAAGGCCGACGGCAAGCTTAAAACTCAAATTGGAGAATCACTCGATGACCGGATGGGTGACGCTTTAGAGTCGGGGCTTGAGCGATATCAAAAGGTTCTCCTTATCGGGTGCGACTGCCCAATAATTAACACAGCAATTATGCATGAAGCATTTTATCAACTGGAGCAATTTGAAAACATATTCATTCCAGTAGAAGATGGGGGATTTTCCTTGATCGGGACAACAAAGTTTTCAAATACTATTTTTGAAAACGTCATCTGGGGAAGTGATGTTGTCATGAAACAAATCCGAGTCAATTTGAAGAAATATAACTACTCATGGAATGAGCTAGACACTCTTTGGGACGTAGACGATATCCATGACTATTATCGACTATCAGCACTTATGCCACAGTTGACAGATGACCTGTAAAAATCAAAATAAAAAACTTCACTATTCGCTTTATTTTCACCTTTTTTAACTACTTTATATATGAAAAAGATCGTTCTTATAGGCGCTGGGCATAGTCATTTAGAGACCATTACTGGGCTAGGGAAAACTCTGTCTGATCGGTGTGAGATAACACTGATTAGCAACGAAAATTCGGTTCCATATTCGGGGATGATTCCTGGATTAATATCCGGTCATTACACATTCAGGGACTGTCATATCAATTTATCCGAGTTGTGCAATCGATATAACGTGAGACTTATATCAAGCTCGGCGAGTCGTATTTCTGTACCTAAACAGCTGATTGATACACCCGACGACTGTCACAAATTTGATATTGCTTCCATCAACATTGGGTCAGTAACTAATATTCAATCCATGACCGGTAGTAACGAAATGGCCCTACCTGTAAAGCCTATAAAGTCGTTCATCGACGGTATTGAATCATTTTTGATGACTGTCGGAAAAGCACCTGCAAAAGCGAAACATCAGGTTTCCGTCGTCGGGGGTGGTGCCGCAAGTATCGAAATCATTTTAGCGCTGAAATATAGAACAGAAAAATCTGGATACAATAATCTCAACTTCAGCCTTATCACGGCGTCTGACGAGATTCTAGAGACTCACTCTGTTGCCGTGAGAAGAAAATTTCGTCGCATACTTCATCAGCAAGGTATCTCTACTCAATATAATAAGCCAATCTTACACGTTGGCTACGATCATATGAGAGCCGCCTCAGACGAAATTATAAAATCTGACCTTACTATTTGGGCTACCGGAGCTGGAGCAACCAATTGGCCCAAATTATCAAATTTGCCTACGACGAAAGACGGCTTCATTAAGACAGACCCTTCTCTCAAAGTGAAGGGTACCGATAACATTTTTGCCGTTGGCGACATAGGGTCGATCGAGGGTCTGACTTATCCCAAGTCAGGCGTCTACGCAATAAGACAAGCAGCCACATTGGCAAGTAACATCAAAAACTTATTAAACGGTTCACCACTCGACGACTATCAGCCACAAAAACATTCGCTTGCCTTAATTAGTGCTGGTAACAAATATGCCGTAGCAGGCAGAAATACTTTTTACGCCTGTGGTAAATGGGTTTGGTATTGGAAGCACTATATTGATCGGAAACATATGGAAAAATATCGAGACTAAATATTCTCACACGAGAGTGTAGATTCAACCAACCAAACTAACTTGATTGGCGTCATCGGCCTAAACCATAGAATGGCATTTTGCTGAAACTTATTCCCAATATATTTCGCATCCGACATGCTGATATTTAAAATAAAAAAACCCAACTCAACCGGCCAATCGACACAGTCTGGAATACCCAACCCTATTACATAGATACGATTTTTGACAGAAAGATATCTAGATAACTGACCACTCCTGAAATAATTTTCTCTCTCACTAAGTCTTATAGAGTAAGGATTCTCGGCAGATATAAAGGCCCAACTTTTAATGCTCAGATTGCAAAAAGCTAACCTTCGGTATTTTTTTTGGTCACCAAGTCGAAAATCAATAGATTTTTTTTTAAATAATGCCCTATAAGTAGTTTGGGAATAAAAAGCCTCAAGCCTCCTATTTATAGCCATAAAGGGAGATGGAAGAATTGTTAATTAACTCTATATTTAATAATCGCATTCTGATTCACTTCAATCCCAAGCCCTGAAGATTTAGGTATATCCACCATTGACTCTTTATTAAGCGTCAAAGCTCGGTCGACTAACTCATTTCTAAATGGATGTGATGACCGGTCGTACTCAAGAATTGGCTGTCTTGGATATAGCGAGTGAACGGTATTGGGAAGTGCGGCGATCACCTGAAGGGAGGCGGCCTGCGCTATCCCAGACCCCCACACATGAGGGTTAACCTCTACGCCGTTTGCCTGCGCCAAAACCGCGACATGCTTCGCACCGGTTATTCCACCGCAAGACCCTATATCAGGTTGTACAATATCGACGGCACGACGGTTGATCAAATCACAAAACCCATACATTGAGTGCTCATTCTCGCCACCGGCAATTGGTGTCGCTAATTTTTTTCGTAACTCTACATAGCCATCAATATCCTCAGGTGGAACTGGTTCTTCATACCAACGTAAGTCGAACTCATCAAGAACTCTCCCCAATCGTAAAGCTTCAGTTCGGCCATATGCGTGGTTCGTATCCACCATGAGCTCCACACCACGTCCATCGATGGCCTCTCGGATATGGCCCATGACTCTCACGTCATCATCAACTCCGAATCCTAATTTGATTTTCATACTTCTAAATCCAGCCTCTTCGTGAGCTATGGCTTCTTCCGCTAAACGCCGCCCTTCATTTCGCCCAGTCAAACGATAGAAACCAGTAGCATACGGCTGCACCACATCCCTGAACCGTCCCCCTAGTAGCTGGGAAACAGGGACATCATAAAATTTACCAGCAATATCCCAAAGCGCTATATCAACACCACTGATTGCAGCCATAACCGAGCCCTTGCGTCCAAAATCACGAGTCTGGTTGTACATCTTATTCCAAAGTACCTCGGTGTCTGTAGGATTCTGGCCTAACAGCATTGGTTTCAAAGAGTGTTCAATCGCCGATGCTGCGACTTGCGGGGATTCTAATCCCTGTGAGAAAGCTTCCCCCCAACCCACCAAGCCGGAATCGGTCTGCACCTCGATAATAGTGGCTGACCTAACAGTTACCCACCCTTGTGAAAAAGCAAAGGGTTGATCTAGTTGACTTTGCAGAATATGAACTTTTACGTCGGTGATTTTCATAAATTCCCTATGTAAACTCGTTAGCTATTCACTGTAAATTCATCAAGGTATGTTTAAATCAAATGGAAAGCAAGGCATTTGGTCTGCACTTTAGGACTACCAATCTCAGCTTATCGTTTATTGATTTCAAAGGAACAGTAAAGGTACAACGGTAATAAGTTTTTATATTCCGCCAGTACGGAAATATTCGCGTTGCACGATATTTGACCCTATCTTTAAGTTTTTTTATTAATATTTAATCAAAGGTAATGGTACGGCTCAGATATCGATCAGATACAAACTCAGATAATCGATCAAACTCGACTAATGATGGCTTAGGTGTGACAAAGAACCCGCCATCAACCACTATGATTGGTGTGCAGCGTAGGCGCCTTAAAACCATCAATAAAGAAAGAGACCTCATCCATACTGCTTTGCAAGTGATCACCTGCCTCAAACACCACCTCATAGGATATGGATTCTCCGTTATCAGTAACGATGGCATTCGCAACCACGACCTCCGCTTCCTTGACTTTCTCCCCATCTACCCAAGTGAGCACCGCATTTGGGGGGTCACCTCGGAATGTATCGCCTTCGCCCTCCCACATGGAGACAAACTCATATGCATTCATATACCTGTGCAACCGATGAGGTCTATCGGTAAATGCAAAGATATCTCTTGCTACGGGCATCACCAAGGTGATGTCTCTGGTCATCTCAGCGGTCTGTGAGGCATGTACAAATAACCACTCTGGGGCTTTGATGTCTTCAGCCAAGGCCACAGTAGCAAATACAAATGTCACAATCAGAGTCCCAAGTGACTGGATTGACCTCATTGGGATGCGCCACCTTTTGTACAAGGAAAACCTGACCTCAGCGCCTGAACAATGACGTAGCGCCTTGGTCGAAATAGAATTTCAGGGTGGGTCTCAAGATACTCTAAAACAACTGCGTGCGTCGCATCCTGTATGTTTTCTTCGGGTATACAAAATAAACCGTTATTCCATCTAGCCCAGACATCATCAATAAAAGGCTGAGTTGCGTCTCGACCCTTAGGGTGCTGCATCATCTCAAGAAACTCATTACCATCAGTCTCAGCGATGGACCAAGTGGGTACTAATAATAATATCCATAAAGCTATTTGCAAAAATTTCACTATCAATGCCTCCTGAACATGGAACCCAATTGAAACCCAATTGAAACCCTGGACCACCCAAGGTCACCATACTAAACCTTGTTGAATGACAACCTGCTTATATTTGAGCTTAATTCCTAATGCTATCACGACACGCAGGCAGTTTAATGAACGTTAACTTTTAATCGTTCGATTGCCTCTCGATACTCCTGCTTAACTTGAGCCGGGAAATTGTCACTAAGACCTGACACCCAACCCTCCAAAAAAGTAACCCTCTCAGCTACCGACCATTGGACAAAAGGGAGAAACAGATGCTCAGCGAACTCCCAGTGATCCTCTAGCAAACGACTTTCCCCCTCAAATAGGTTATTGTGCATCCCTGTCATCCTTCCAATCAGATAGCACCCATACTCTTTTCCTTTTGATGCCTCACTCTCGGCATACACCCAAATTAAATCCCCCAAGGGGGTACCGCAGATACGTTGAAATCGGCTGGAGAGATTAGCTAGTGTTGCCATCCTATCTGGGGTTAAATTATGTGCCATCGATTTGATTTCCTTTTAGCTCAAAATATATAAAAAAAATCTCGTTAAGAATTCTTGGTGTTATGAGATTAGCGACCAATAAAAAGTTTAATGGTGCTGTTGGGCAGAATCGAACTGCCGACCTACTGATTACGAATCAGTTGCTCTACCAACTGAGCTACAACAGCACAAATCAAACGAACTCGGCACGAATTTTTTTCGGAACAAAAAATTCACGAAAGTGTTGAAACTACTTATGTTTAAACGCCGGCTTTCGCTTTTCAGCGAAAGCGGACATACCCTCTTTTTGATCCTCAGTCGAAAACGCTGAATGGAATAATCGGCGTTCAAATCGAATACCCTCGTGTAAAGTCGTCTCGTAAGCTCGATTAACGCTCTCTTTAGCCATCATAACTATTGGTTGACTTAAGTCCGCGATTTTTTTCGCTGTTGCAATCGCCTCTTCAACCAATTCATTTAATGGAACAATTCGACTAACCAACCCACATCTCTCCGCCTCCGCAGCGTCCATCATCCTTGATTGGCCTAATAGCGCCATTTCCATCGCCTTA
This sequence comes from uncultured Burkholderiales Genera incertae sedis bacterium, assembly GCA_905479505.1. Lineage (GTDB taxonomy): Bacteria > Pseudomonadota > Gammaproteobacteria > Burkholderiales > Eutrophovitaceae > Eutrophovita. The sequence goes on from CAJQMS010000092.1 coordinate 8,486, forward strand.
GATTTACCAACCGATCTCGGTAATCGTTGTGTCCCTCCCGCACCAGGGATAATTCCAAGATTAATTTCTGGTTGCCCAAACTTAGCGTTATCCGCTGCTAAAATAAAATCACACATCATTGCCAGCTCGCACCCACCGCCAAGCGCGTAGCCTGCGACGGCCGCGATAACAGGTTTTCGACAACGAGATATTCGCTCCCACTCCGCGGTAATAAAATCAGACATGTAAACATCCATGTAACTCTTGGTTTTCATCTCTTTAATATCTGCCCCAGCCGCGAACGCCTTCTCGCTACCTGTAACTACTAAGCAGCCAATGTTTGCATCAGCTTCCAAGACATCGACAGCTGAAGACAATTCCCTCATTAAATCTGGCGATAACGCATTCAGGGCTTTGGGTCGATTAAGAGTAATTAGTGCAACAGCATCGCGTCTCTCAACTAATATATTTTTGTAATCCATTACCGTTCCTTTCAATCAGATATGTATTGCTCACTTCAACTTTTGAAAAAATGAAGCACAGCTTAAAAATAAAAAATAATCCAAAAAGTGCTCAGAATCCCCTGAGACAAAAGACCCAAAAATTTTAAGTTTTCCTTTTCAAGGAGCCTGGCACATGGAAAACCACTGTTTCCTCTATTCCGGAAGACTCTTTTACCACTCCCACGCCAAATTCTTTCAAGCGTTCAACAACAGCAGACACCAAAATTTCTGGCGCAGATGCGCCAGCTGTAACCCCGACTTTAGCGACCCCGCTCAACCATTCCGATTTCAAATCGACTTCACTGTCGACTAAGTAGGAGCGAACGCCTTTTGTTTCTGCTACTTCTCTTAATCTGTTGGAATTTGAACTATTAGAAGACCCAACCACAATGACAAGGTCGCACCGCTCAGCTAAGGTTTTCACGGCGTCTTGTCGATTTTGCGTTGCGTAACAAATATCCTTTTTAGCAGGCACTTTAATTTTGGGGTATTTTTCGATCAAAGCCGACACTATACGAGACGCATCATCCACGCTCAGTGTCGTTTGAGTTACGTACGCTAGCTTATCCGGACTCGTCACGACCAAATACTGGACATCAGCGACCGTTTCGACGAGAAAAATACCATTGTCTGCCTGACCCATCGTGCCCTCCACCTCCGGGTGACCTTTGTGTCCAATCATAATGACCTCAAGACCATTTTTCCTGTTACGAATGACCTCAGCATGAACTTTCGAAACCAACGGACACGTCGCATCAAAAATCCGTAATTTTCGCCGCTTCGCGTCTTTACGAACTTTTAGAGACACTCCGTGCGCGCTATAAATAAGTGTAGCTTTCTCTGGGACCTCATCTAAATCTTCAATGAAAATCGCCCCTTTAGATTTCAAGTCATCGACAACATATTTATTGTGCACAACTTCATGTTTAACGTAGATTGGGGCGCCATATTTACTGATCGCCCGCTCAACAATTTCTATTGCGCGATCTACTCCGGCACAAAAACCACGAGGATTAGCTAAATGCAGATCAATATTTGATAGGTTCTTCGTATTCATACTTATAACCCCTATGAGGGTCTCGCTCGTTTTCTAAAAATACCATCAAAGAGCAGAATAATCGCGCCGACAGATATACACGAATCAGCTACGTTGAACGCAGGCCAACGAAAATCATGCCAATGGATCAAAATAAAGTCGATTACGGCACCAACCATAATACGATCAGTCAAGTTACCGATGGCACCTGAGAGAATTAAAACTAACCCTAGAGACATAAAACTATCTTTACTATTTCTGTGCAACATGGTCAGTAGAAGCACGACAGCAAAAATAGCAACAACAGTCAAAAACCACCTCTGCCAGCCAGATGCGTCAGCGAGAAAACTAAATGCAGCCCCCGGGTTTAACGTGAATACTAGGGCTAAAAAAGGTAGTACTTCTTTAAAGTCAAACGGACTCATGAATCTTACAATTAATTGCTTGGTCAATTGATCTATAAATACTAGCACTAATGCCAAACCTAACCACTTTACGAATGCCCTCGTACTGTTTGCCTTGACGTGGTTAAACATATTGCCTTTGTTCACCGCCGCCCGCCAAATTATCGACGCAGCGCCCGCAAATAGTCTCATGCTCTGGAACCGACCCTACGTCCGCTCGATAGTGCCAACAACGTTCGCACTTCTGATGCGAATTCTTGTTAACCTCAACACCGAATTCTGAAGAACCCCCCCTGACCACATCAACCGAAGAGGTCAAAAGCAAATAGCGCACATCTGTACCCAAAGAATTAAGCAAATCGTAATCAGCACCCGAGGCTGTTAGTGTCACATCAGCCTGAAGTGAAGATCCAATATCTCCCTTGCTTCTATAGTCTTCTAATTTTTTTTGAACGGTTGACCTTAGTTTTCTCAACTCGTCCCACTTCGACAACAAGTCATGACCCGTTTCTGGAAACTGGTACCAAGTGTGGAGAAGCACCGAATCTTTTTCATCATTAACAAATGTCGACCAGGCCTCATCTGCAGTGAACGAAAGCACTGGAGCCATGAGACGCAGCAATGAGTGCGTTATATGCCACATGGCATTTTGAGCCGACCTTCTTTCACGCGATCGCTCACCGCTTGTATAGAGTCTATCCTTAAGAATGTCGAGATAAAATCCTCCAAGATCCTCCGAACAGAATGCTTGAAATTTTTGCACCACATAGTGAAATTCATACTCTTCGTAATCCTTCTCAATATTGCGTTGCAATCTCTGGCTCATTTGAACTGCGTATCGATCCACTTCAAGCCAATCCGTAGGTTTGATTCCATCAACGTCCGGATCAAAATCACTTAAGTTCGCCAATAAAAATCTTAATGTATTTCGAATTCGTCGATAACTCTCGACGACTCGCTTCAAAATCTCGTCGGAAATTGTGAGCTCTGCCGAATAATCTGTAGCGGCGACCCATAGTCTTAGCACATCAGCGCCGAGTGTATCTGAGATTTTCTGCGGCGCAATAACATTACCCACAGATTTCGACATTTTTCGGCCATTACCATCTACAACAAATCCATGAGTCAGGAGGTTTTTGTAAGGCGCAAGACCGTCAATGGCACACCCAGTTAACAAGCTGGATTGAAACCAGCCTCGATGCTGGTCCGATCCCTCTAAATATAAATCTGCAGGTTTTTCTAAGTCACGTCGCCTCGAAAGAACACTCGCATGAGTTGTACCCGAGTCAAACCAAACATCAAGGGTATCCCTTACTTTTTTCCAGTTCTTGGCGTCTTCTCCTAAAATTTCTTCAAGATCGAGTTCA
>CAJQMS010000093.1 GCA_905479505.1 uncultured Burkholderiales Genera incertae sedis bacterium
GTAATGGCTATTGCGTACTCCATGATTGGCTGGGCCACGGGCACGTTTCTAGCAGTTTCTCTCATTGCTAGAATTTCGGTTTTACCAAGCACTTGAGACGCCGTGAGGTCGTCCTGTTGTGTGGTTCTCTCAACAATCATCAACAAATCTGCAGCCTGAGGAAAATCAAGCCTTAATTTATATAAAAACCGGTCCATCTGAGCCTCAGGGAGGGGATATGTCCCTTCCATTTCAATTGGATTTTGAGTTGCTAGAACAAAAAACGGTTGATCAAGTTTATGAGTGGATCCACCGGCAGAGACACTATTCTCCTGCATAGCCTCCAAAAGTGCAGATTGTGTTTTAGGCGTTGCTCTATTAATTTCATCGGCGAGCAAGATATTTGTAAAAATAGGGCCACGTTGAAATTCAAAAGATTTTTTACCGACATCGGTTTCTCGAACAACATTTGAGCCAATAATATCTCCTGGCATTAAATCGGGAGTGAATTGAATCCTAGAAAACCCTAAATCCGTTGCGTCCGACAAAGTTTGTACAAGCTTTGTCTTTCCAACGCCAGGAATACCCTCCAGTAAGACATGACCCCTAACCAACAGACACGTTAAAACGTTCGATATTACTTCTCTATTTCCAACAATGACTTTCGACACTTCGTCGACAACTAAAGAAAAGCTATCCTGAAAATTACGCACTCGTTGCTCAACATTCACCGTCATTTGCTATTTCCTTCGTGGATTTCTAAAAAATATTGTTGTACTGATTTTTTTTGCTCTACAGACACAAATTCGCTATTCATAACCTCTGACTCATCGTAAACGACTCCATCAAGCTCTTGAATAGCTTTAGATCGAGCTCTCCCCTGCTTACTGGCCTGAAACTCCCAAGCCGAATCATCACCTTCCATACTCTCGTCACTATTAACTTTCGTCTTCTCAAGCTTCAATATCGCGTCCAATCTTTTTGTCATACGCCCTTCTAGTGCTAGAGCAGCCGCGTGACCCTCCGGCGCCCCAGTTGCACTCCCATCATCACCTTCTTCGTCTTCGGAAAGAGATCCACGCCTAAATAGTGAACCGCCCGACATGTCGTTGTTTCCAGCATCAGGCGAAGGCGTTCCGTTTCCGGCCTCCGCCTGGTCAGAAGTTGCGGACCTCCCGCCATAATCGGCGGCCCCAGTCTGAGCAAGCCCCATACGCTCGCCGGTTCCTTCCATCCTAGAAGCTGCCGTATTAGCTTTTTCCTGTGACTCCATATCCTGCTGTGCTTGCTCTATATTTTCAATCAGTCGTGTAATGTTTCTAGGGTCAGGCCGCCCCACCTCATTTATCAAATCCCTTGCCGCATCACCGAGCTCGCTGGGGGCAATATTCTCACCTCTCGCCGTAGATCCGGCCTGCTGATCTTTCATATTCAGTTCCTCATCAACCTTAGCTAAAGAAGCGAGTTCTATCTGCTTTTCCTTTAACAACGTTATGGCCTCCTCTAGATTTCCCTGCTCCAAAGCTCTTCCAACACTTTCGTAACCCTCTTGTTCAATTAACATTTTAGATAGTTTTGACAACCCTTCCCGGGTCATTAATGCTTCCATATTGATCTGGTCTAGTACTTGACGTGCTTTTTGCAATGCCTCTTTCTTCGCCTCATAACTAACCTCATCATTTTGAAGTGCTTCGAGCGCATCATTAATTTCCTCGATTTCGGTAACGTTTATAGGCTCAAGATAAGACGCTGCTATTTCGCTAGAATTCGAGTCCACAGTATTTTGGATATCTAATTTATTTTTTTTCGCAATAACTACATCTGTAACTCCGAGCCATGTCGCCAGGAAAAGCAGTATCGCCGCGACAAAAGTGATAACAGTCGAGGGCATGGATAAGGGAATAACATCCCTAACATGTATGCTTTTTGCACATTTCGCCGCGCGCTGCAGGTGGGCATTAACAAAACCTTCCTCACGCTCAGATGGGGTTGCATTTTTAAGTTCAATGAACCATAGCGCACTCTGAAACTCGTCTTTCAAATCTTTTCGGGTGTCCAAATACCGTGCTGCGTCTTTATCCTCGACGCTGCACCAGGCTCTTATACAAAGGCATCCTAATACTACAACTACCACCGCGCCAATTCCGAGCGATTCTAAGCGACTCAGATCAATATCGAACGGAAGCAATAAAACTAATAAGCCAGAGCAAGCAAAAAAACAGATCGCCAAACCAAAACCAAGCTCGGTAATCGAACGGCGTAACTTAAGCCTTAACGATACGCGGTGAACGAGTTGTTTGATTTGAAGTTTGTATGAAGATGACATATCTCTCAATTGTATACCATGTGTTACCTTATAATTTGGTATACGTAAAAGGCCTTTTTGGACAGGAAATTGGGGACCATGAATCTTAATCGATACTTTAGAGCGCTTGCATATGCCTTGACATATATGGTTTGCTTCAGCACTTCAGCGCATGTTGGTTTGGTCAGCGCAAGCGACAAACCACACATCATTTACATATTAGCAAATGACTTAGGCTGGAAAGACGTCGGGTTTCATGGAGGCAACGTGTCTACACCGAATATAGACAATCTAGCAGCTTCTGGCGCACGGCTTGAGAGTTTTTATACGCTTCCGCACTCATCCTCTACTAGAGCCGCACTCTTAACTGGACGGTACCCGTTCCGCTTTGGGCTACAGACAAGTTCGATACTTTCTTGGAATACCTATGGTGTCCCCTTAGACGAACGGCTGCTCCCCCAAGCACTCAATTTGGCGGGCTACAAGACAGTATTGCTAGGATCCTGGTTATTAGGCCATGAGACAAGAAGCCAGCTTCCCACACAGAGGGGTTTTGACTATTTCTATGGTTCGTTGACTCCTACCGGAGATCACTTTAAGAAAATTAATACCATCGGCCTGACTGACTGGTTTGAGGGGGAGAGGCAAGTGACCGAGTTCGGTTACGCCACTGACCTTATCGGCGAGAAGTCTGAGAGTGTTATTAATAGTCATGACCCAATGACACCTCTGTTTATGATGGTGAGCCTTTCTTCTCCAGGCACGCCACTTCAAGCTCCAGATAGGCTTGTTGCAAAACAAACGGTAGCCAAGGATCAAGCTGCAAAAACGTATTCAGCGATGGTATCGCAAGTTGACGAGGTACTCGGAAAAATCGTAGCCGCACTGGACAGAAAAGGAATAAGAGAGAATACCGTTATCGTATTCCATAGCGACAACGGGGGAGCCGTAAAAAGGAAATATTCATCAGGTGATGGCGATACTCAGCAAACTGTTAGCAACAATGGACCATTTCGTTCTGGCAGTGGCTCCCTCTATGAAGGTGGGATTCGCGTGCCAGCGATTATTTCTTGGCCTGAGAAAATTAATCATATGATTTCAACAGAGCGTGTTCACGTCAGTGACATGTACACGACCTTACTTGGAATTGCTGGTGCTTCTCTTGGTAAAAATGAGCAAATTAAACCTTTAGACGGCATCGATCTTCTGCCCCTACTATACGAAAATGAACTGTTGCCTAAAAGAGTCCTAGTTCTCAATGTCACCGAATTTGGAGGTGCCATCATGATGGACGATTGGAAATTGATTGTTATCAGCACGTTGCCTTCGCAAATGGAATTGTATGATATCGGCAACGATCCGTCAGAGGATACAAACGTTTTAACGAAACATCCCGAGATCGCGGACAAATTAATGAGCGCACTATCTGATGCCGCATGGGAAATGTCGCCATCGCTCTACTTACAGGACCTTTCCAAAGCACGAATCCACTACACACCCATGATTTGGGGGGGAAACCCTCAGCGGCCGTAACTCAATAAATTAAAT
>CAJQMS010000094.1 GCA_905479505.1 uncultured Burkholderiales Genera incertae sedis bacterium
CCTGTGATTCCCTCATACCTGCTATTTTCAAGCGCTTTTGCAATCAAGAGGGGATCTACAGATTTTGTCTCATTTATAGCCATCACGAGAAGCTCGATAGCGTGCTTTAAGGACAAGAAAAATAAATCGTCATCAGCTTTAGGGAACTGATCGCGGTAAGCCTGTGTGAGCGCATCAGAGGCCTCTCCTCCCGAATTAACGTGCCACATCGTAACTTGCTTTACTCGATCTGCAGCAGCCTCACCCATTGCTGACAGACCTCCGACAATACCTGCGTACTGAGTATAAAAATCAACCTCCAAACCTGCCTCACTCGCAGCTCTCACAAGTAGCGCTAGATCCGCACCCCAATTACCTGTAATCACCGAATCAGCGCCAGACGCTCGAATTTTCGAAATATATGGCGAAAAGTCTTTAATTTTACCTAACGGGTGCAGATCGTCACCCACTATATCTATGTCGGGACGCTTAACACCAAGCATCGACTTGGACGCACTAGAAACTACATGACCAAAAGAATAATCTTGATTAATTAAGTAAACTTTTTTGATAGTTGAATCAACCGCCATCATATCGGTCATCGCTTCCATCTTCATATCCGCATCAGCATCAAATCTGAAATGCCAAAAATTACAACGGTCATTAGTTAAGACAGGGTCGACTGCCCCGTAGTTTAGATACACAATTGCTTTTTCAGGGTTCCGTTCATTATGTTTTGCAACCGCCTCAGTCAGGGCGCCAGCAACGGCTGACGAAGTTCCTTGCACTAGAAACTGGATATTTTGGTCAACCAACTGCCGAAATCCGATCAAAGACTCCTGGGGGTTAGCTTTTCCATCAATGGAAACAATCTCAAACTTAACTCCATTTAAAACCCCTCCTCGGTCATTCACGTCCTTCACAAAGAATTGAAGCTCCCTCAGGACATGTTCACCAATATTCGCAAAAGGGCCTGACAAGGGATCAATGTAGCCAAGTTTTATCGTGTCTTGTTTTTCGCTGCATCCGGTCATTAAGGCAAGAATCACAACTGATAAACCAATAAGCATATTTTTAATCATCATTTTTTTGCTCTCCACCTTCAAATTTAAAATTCAGAATATCACTGATAAGCCCCACGCACTTGATTCAAAAGGTCTGGCAGTTGATCAGGTAAGTTGTCTGATCGCCAGGCAATCATCAAATCTGGTCGAACTAATACTAGATTTGCGTCATAAAGATCGGCTGCCGCAGTATTGGTAATGGAAACAACTTCAAGAGGTAAACCAACGCATTCAGCCGACTCCTCCAACAAGTGAGTGTCTATCGCCGTGAACTTAAAAAGTGTGAAACCCTTGCCCAGTTTATCGAGTATTGAAACTCCTTCTTCCAGCCAAATGTGAGGTGCACGGTGTCCAGGGCGGGCAACCGGCACGTATTTTCTCGGATCGTCCTTCGGCTCTGGCGTACCATCTGAGACCACAATCGGCGACCCCTCATACCGGTAACCAAGTAACGTACCAGACGAGGAGATCAGCTTTTCCTGATCTTTAAGTACCCGTCCTAACTCCTCACGAAATCTATCCCCTGTGGGACCCTCTTCATCGAGTTCATCTCCGTAAACCATCACATCATTAAGGCAGTCAAAACAATCAGCTGCCTCACGTGTATTACGCACCCCGATTGTATGACGCTCTGAAAAATAACTGTCTAGTAGATACTCACCACCCCAGCCCTCAAGCACCGCCTCAAGTTTCCATGCCAAGTTAATAATATCAGACACCCCTGTGTTCATCCCAAAACCCCCAGTAGGCGAAAAAAGATGAGCGGCATCCCCAGCCAAGAATACTCGTCCATCACGATACTGGTCAGCTACCAGGGCATGAGCGGTCCAGGGTTGGGCAGACATCACCTCAATCTCAGTATGACTACCAAGCACTCGCTCGATGGCCTGTATTGGGTCCATACGGTCCCATTGTTGCTGATCACTCAGCATCAAATGATAAGTAAACGTGGTGCCACCATCCCAGTTCAGTATGAATCCAGCGTAATCTCTGTGGAGAGGGAAAAAGATGTTCGCTTGCCCAAACTTATGACAATTTTTAAAGTTTGGCGCACTAAAATAAATTGAGACGAACCGGGCAAGATTTGATCGGCCGCTAAGGCCGACCCCCATCTGCTGTCGCACAAATGATCGTCCACCATCGCATGCGACCAAAAACCTACAACGAATAGTTTCACGCACGCCGGTTGTCTTACATTCCAAGTCACAATCAACGCCATCCGCGTCTTGATGAAATCCTATGAGCTTCTTATTAAACAGCAATTCCGATGACGGTCTTGAATGAACGTAGCTCAGCAATTGTTTTTCGACCTCATTTTGACCTGTAATGGTCTTCAAATACGGTGACCAAGTGTGCTCCTCCCGAATTTTTGGGCCATTTTTATGCACCTCTCTCATTTTTTTGAAGGGTGGAAGGGAAACATGATGCAGTTCCCGCCCATACAAACTAGAGACCCAATAATAGTCGGCAGGATGATCGGGCGGCACCCCAGCCTCCGTAAGTGCTTGATCAATACCCCAGCGACGATAATATTCCATCGTTCGGTTTGCCACTGCATTCGCACGCGGATGAGGGTTCAACGTTTCATTTTGCTCAACAACAAGGTTGTCAACATCTCGCCAACCCAACTCCGCTGATAACGATAAGCCCACCGAACCACCGCCTATGATGAGAACGGGGATTTCTTTAATCATTTTTATGCATTCGATCTATATGACTTCATTCTTAGTTTATCTTTGGAATTTAGCCATCCCTAAATTCGGCGTCAAGAAGCTTCTCAAAATATTGTTAAAGTCAGACGGTTGCTCCATATTGGAGATGTGACCGGCGTCCTTGATCACTTGCAAACGTGCATTGGGCATTTGCGTCATCATAATTCTTCCAATGGAAGGTGGCGTCAAACGATCATGCTCGCCAAAAATCAGTTGCACTGGAATATCAAAATCTACAAGTTCACCGCTCATATCAAAGCTCATACTCGCTGAAACCGTCTTTAGATAGGATTCTACGTGGAGATCTAAAATACTCTCGTGCAGTCTCGCCTTGACTTCCGAACGACAATTAGGACTGACCAACGATTCAATCAATTTGGGTGCAATGTCTCCTAGGGTCATTCCGGACCTGAGTGGCTTCTGACGCAAAGCGATAAATTCAGCCTGTTTTTCTGCGCTCAGCGCCGCTCCAAAGCTATAAAAACAATCACATAAAGTAAGCGTGGAGACTCGGTCAGATGCCGAAGAAAAAAAATTCATGAGTATCCTCGCGCCCATTGATAGACCCACGAAATGGGCACTGTCGATTCGGCGAAAATCCAATAAGCGGTTCAAATCGTCGCTAAATTGACTGAACTGCAACGGCCCCTCGTAATCTTCCGAAAGTCCATACCCTCGAGCGTCCCAAGCTATCGTTGTACACAAATCGGCCATGTGGTACTGCTGCTGTGTCCAATTTGTTCGATTCCCGCCAATACCGTGCAAGAATATCAAAGGAGGCCCGCCCCCGACCTCATCAAAAACAATGCCTGGAAAACCACTCACCCTCGATTGGGACATATCGGGCTCATCCATCAGGAAAGCGGTCCAACTAATCGGCCTTCGTTAATGACTTCAAGGTCGTCTAATTTAACTGAACAATTACGCATTGGGAGATCAAAATGACAGTTCGTGTAACGATTAGCAAACTCGTTAGCGCCTGTTGAAATCAAAAAACTACCTGCTATAGCGCGCAACTCGGTTCCGTTAACCTGACCTTTGTCGTACATCATAAGGGCTTCCCACCTAGCTCGAGGGTTTAAGCCCCATCCTAGGTGCGAGATCGCGTATGCCTTTGAGTCAGACCAGCCCTCATAGTACATCCGCATAAGATCTGCATCCAAGCCACTGCCCTCAATTGATACGACAAAATCATCCTCAATTTGCAGCGTCACGCGAGTTTCAAAATATTTCTTAAATGTTAAATTTACGTCTCCCGGCTCAAGAATTACAATACCATTCACTGAATGAGCTAAAGGGAAAAACAAAGCCAGACCGGCCGGCCAATAGGCAATCTGGTCCTCAGAGGTCAGGTAACCAGCCCCTCCCCTCAAGGGAGCATCCTTTATTTTTGCGGATAGATTCGTACCTGCGGCCGAGGTAACGGTCATAACCGTTGCTCGACTCATGAGCTCTAAGCTTTTGTCCACTTTAGGTTTAAGAGCAGGGTCAGGCATGCACCTTTCGAGGACTTCGGGATGTTCATTTGAAATCATGAGTAATCGACCGCCCTGTTTAACAAGAGTCTGAAGCTCTTTTGAATGAAGCATACCCTCGACAGTAACGTCGACAATCAAATCACAGGCAGCCAAAGCCGGGAGTAATTTTTCGTAACCCTCTAATGCGTTAGAGGCGCCGGTCGAGCGCACCAGCATAGAATCCGTTATGGGTTGTGACGGTACTTTAAAGTACACGGGCCTAGCTCCCAACCTCAATAGCGCATGCTCGGATAATTGTGACAGTATGGGTCGCGATTGCGACTCACATAAAATCGCGACGAGGTCCCCGCGACTCACTCCGCTCAGTGAAAAACTTTTTTCAAAACAATCAATCCACTTAGATTCTAAATTTTCTTGTAACATCCAATTTATCCAGTTATCGAAAAGTCATAGATAAAACTAATACTACATCGCATTTAGAAGCGCTATTTATAACTAGGGATTGATTCAACCACTTTGGAGACATTAAAAGCGTATCAAGACGTGGGATGCTAGGCCAAGCTCGCCGACGCTTATTTTTGAGAGTGTTGTACCTCAGTCGACGTAGCCCGGTAACTATTGGCCGCCTGATCCCATCTTCATTAAT
>CAJQMS010000095.1 GCA_905479505.1 uncultured Burkholderiales Genera incertae sedis bacterium
AGATATTCTTGTGTCTTGCTCTCGTTCGCGTGTAATTTTGACATATCTAATTCGGACTCCTCAGTTTAAATTGTTGTCGTTATGCGGTTTGAGTAAACCGATTGATAATCGCAAGACTGACCAAAAATAAACTCAATATCCAAACGTCTTGGTATGACAGTGCGTCGTTGGTTGGTATGCATTATCTTTCCCCGAGGTCTAGTTTAACTCTCTTTTGATCGATTTCGAAAGATTAATGTCGAAAAAATACAAAATTCTTCGGTTGCGCGAAATGACACGCCCGTAGGGGTTTTATTAATATATAAGTATAAAAAGTCACTGTGCCGAGCTCTTTATGCACTAAAAGACATTTTGAACTTTTTCTTTTGATTCTAGTCGCCGGTTCGGATATCATGATCCGAAATTGATTCCAGCAATATTGCTTAGAGGTTGGGGAGACCACGAATGGCAGCTGAATATAAGATTGCGATAATCGGATCTGGTCCCGGTGGGTTAAGCGCCGCTGGGCACGCCGCTGAGCTAGGAGTTGAGCACATTCTCCTCGAAAAAGCTGCACATCTGTCGGATACCCTCTTCAAGTTCCAAAAAGGTAAGTTTGTGATGTCCACTCCGGATGTTCTGCCTTTACGTTCGCCCATGCCTTTCGAGGCTGGTAAGCGAGAAGACATTCTGGGTAACTGGGACAACAAGTCGGACGAATTGAAGGTCAATGTAAAGCTGAACACAGAAGTCGTGGGGATTGAGGGCGAAAAAGGAAATTTCACCGTCAAGATCGCTGATGGGTCTTCGGTGACAGCTGAGGCCGTGATCTTAGGTATCGGTCTTCAAGGGAATTTAAATAAATTGAGAGTGCCAGGTGCAGAGCTTCCGCACATTCAATATCAGCTTGATGATCCAGATGAGTATGAGTTGGAACGCATCATCGTGATTGGTGCGGGTGATGCTGCGATCGAGAATGCGGTTGCTCTTTCGCAGCGGAATACCGTTTACGTTCTGAATCGCGGTGAGGATTTCGCGCGCGCGAAGCCTGCCAACGAGGCGTTAATGATGTCAGCCATAGATGCAGGGCGGATACAGCCTTTTTATAAAGCAAATACGGTTAGTGCAGGTGAGGGAAGTCTGACGATCGAGACTCCGGAGGGAGAGACGACGATAGAGTGCGACAGAGTCATTGCGCGAATGGGCGCTTCTCCACCGCGTAAATTTGTTGAGTCTTGTGGGGTTGTATTTCCGTCTGAAGCTCGTAATGCTTTGCCAGAGTGCACCGAACAATATGAATCGAATGTGGCTGGTCTTTACATCGTAGGCGCGCTAGGTGGTTACCCACTCATTAAACAAGCAATTAACCAAGGCTACGAAGCTGTTGAGTATATTCTCGGTAATGCCGTGGAGCCTGCCGACAGCCCTATTTTGAAGTCGAAAATAAGCGTATTGAATACCGATGATGTTGAAGCCTTTCTCACTAGAGTACGCACATCTATTCCGATATTTGAGGGTATTAATTCTTTAATGCTCCGAGAGATGATGGTCGAAGCTGATGTGCATTCGTGTTCTGCTGGCGATGTGGTTTTTGAAAAAAACGACTATACCAACAGTTTCTATGTCGTTTTAGATGGCTCAGTCGCTGTCTTAATTGACGAAAAAGATCCTGACAAACAAATTAGTATCGGGGCTGGAAATTATTTCGGCGAGATGGGTTTGATCTCTGGTCGGCGCCGTACAGCAACGATTAAGGCGGAATCGAGCTGCACCTTAATTGAAATACCACGCCGAACCATGATCAAGGTTCGAGGTAACTCACCAGAAGTTAGAGAGGCGCTAGACCGTGAGGCGGCTATTCGACAAATTCAGACGTACATCGCACCAAACACGCCAAGAGCGGATTTAGTGGACATTGCAAGTAGTTCTCAAATTAAGTCATACAAGATGGGTGAGACTTTATTTAGTGAGGGTGATGGTGCTGACTCATTACACCTCATTCGCAAAGGGTCGGTGTCCGTGGCTAAGAGGCTAGGCGGACGCAGTGTGGTGTTGAATTATGTGGCGGCAGGTAACTATGTGGGCGAAATGGGATTAATTTCCAACGCGCCGAGGTCGGCAACCGTCACGGCCGCAGTGGCAAGTGAGACCATTCAAATAGATGGACAAGCTTTTAAAAATTTGATGTCGTCTAATTCCTCATTAAAAGCGTCGGTAGAAGAAAAATTTAAAGACCGCATTACACAAAACGAGCGGGTTACCCAAGCAGGGGGTAATGGTGGCATTTTAGAGTTTTTGCTTGACCAGGGTGTCAGTGAGGGAACGGACGTACTGCTCATTGATGAGGCGCTGTGCGTGGGATGTGACAATTGCGAGAAAGCTTGCGCTGATACGCACGACGGTATTTCACGACTAGATAGAGAGGCAGGGCCCACGTATCAAACGATGCATATTCCGACTTCTTGTCGACATTGCGAAAACCCGCATTGCATGACTGATTGTCCTCCAGATGCTATTAAGCGTTCTCCATCCGGAGAGGTTTTTATAGAAGATAGCTGTATTGGTTGTGGAAACTGCGCACGAAGTTGTCCTTACGGCGTGATTCAATTGGCTTCACTAGATAACAAAAAAAGCGGCATTTTATCTAGGTTGTTTTCAAAAAATGAG
>CAJQMS010000096.1 GCA_905479505.1 uncultured Burkholderiales Genera incertae sedis bacterium
GATGGCGGACCCACGCTTTCAACTCATCACTCAATTTCTCACTTGTATCTAACCCTTCACGCAATACCACATAAGCCTTAACAATTTCAGTCCTATCCCGATCAGGTTTTCCAATAACCGCTGCAAGTGTCACCGATGGGTGAGACGTTAAGCAATCCTCTATCGGGCCAGGCCCAATACGGTAACCTGCACTGGTTATAACGTCATCATCACGGCCAACAAATGTGACATAACCCTCATCATCCATTGAGCCGGTATCACCCGTAATTAACCACTTGCCGACAAACTTTTCTTGTGTCGCCTTCTTGTTGTTCCAATACTCAAGAAACATCACTGGATTCGGGGTAGCTACAGCAATCATCCCGCTTTCCCCATATTGCTTTTCATTGCCACATTCATCAATAATCGCAATCGTATGACCAGGGGCAGCTCGTCCGATCGATCCCGCTCTCAATTCATAAAGCGCAGAGCACCCACTAACCGTCATATTACATTCAGTTTGCCCATAAAATTCATTGATCAAAATACCTAACGTATTTTTTGACCATTCCTGCAACTCAGAACCTAGTGACTCTCCGCCGCTGGCTAGCGATCTTAATTTGAGTTTATTAAATGTAGTCGTTGGAATTGTTTTCAGCATCCTCAGCGCGGTTGGTGGCATGAAAACATTTCTTACAGAGTGTTTGAGCATCAGATCAAGCGCCAAATCAGGATCAAACTTTTCAAACCGCTTAGCGATCACCGGCACACCCAATTGCCAGGCAGCAAAAAGCACATCAATTAAGCCGCCGATCCAAGCCCAGTCGGCAGGAGACCAAATTAAATCACCCTTTTGACCCAAAAAATCATGGGAAAACTCAACACCGGGCATATGACCAATCATTGTCCGATGTGGCAAAAGAGCTCCCTTAGGGTCACCCGTTGTGCCCGAGGTATAAATAATCAAGGCAGGATCATTCGATGACGTTTTTACTGTCTCAAACGAATCTGACGCACGTCCCAGTAACGCCTGATAGTCCATTGTCCCATCTCCTGCCCCATCCACATTGAGAACGACCCTTAATTCTGGGAGCTCATCCCTAATCGACGCAAGAGTGGCAGCTCCTAAGGTATCAGTAACAACAATCCTAGCTCCAGAGTCTTTTAAACGATACTGTAGAGCATCTTGACCAAACAACGTAAATAAAGGGACTGCTATTGCCCCAGAGCGGTAAGTTGCTAGATGCGTTACCGCAACCTCAAGGCGCTGTGGCATCAGAATGCCAACTCGGTCACCGCGCTCCAAGCCCAAAGCTGACAACACATTTGCCAGTTGATTTGAAAATAAATAGATATCTTTGAATGAGAAATACCTGACTACACCATCATCTGTCTCATCCATTAAGGCAATTCGACGACTTTCAGCAACCCACTTATCACAGATATCCCAAGCGATATTGTAATCTTGGGGCACATGCCAGTTGAACTCGTTTACAACGGCTTTGTAGGAATTTAATTTAGTTAACATGTCACATGTGATTTTCGCAATGGAGCGGTGCTAACAAAAAATCAACTTTCAGGGTTACCCGTAGACATTTGCAGAGTGTTAAGCGGAAAGCTGGGGTGCTAATAAGATAGGATAAGAATTGACGGGAGACTGGCTCCCGTCAAGATATTACATTTGAAGCATTAGTCCATCGACTGAATATTCGTCGCTTGGTCGCCCTTCGGGCCACTCGTGACGTCATAAGAAACTTTTTGATTTTCTTCTAGTGTCTTAAAACCATTCGATTGAATCGCTGAAAAATGAACAAATAGATCCTTACCGCCGTCATCAGGAGTAATAAATCCAAAACCTTTAGAATCGTTGAACCACTTAACTGTACCAGTACTCATGTGTCTTTCCTTGAAAATAAAAAAATAAATGCCAGAACTTCAAGAAGAGACCGTCTTTCGTCCCAACATCAGGCTAAACACCCGGGTCAAGAACAAAAAAAGTACGACATCGTTAAACATCATCCCCAGCTTGATAATCTTGCAAGCGCCTCATAAATCGTCAAAAAGAATCTCGCATGAGGAATACCCCGTGGGAAACCTTTAAAACCAGAGTTTTTAGTGGCTTTTCAGCTACCTAAACTCTAATATAAGACGCATTATATTAACAGACGAAGCCCTAGGGGGGAAGTACGAATGTCGGATGAACTAAAAGCAGCAGCCTTGGAATATCACGAAAGTCCAAAACCTGGGAAAATTTCAGTAGTTCCTACCAAGGGATTAACTAACCAAAGAGACCTAGCACTAGCTTATTCCCCTGGAGTTGCCTACGCGTGTAAAGCAATAGAAGAGGACCCGACGTTAGCCGCTAAATATACTTCCAGAGCGAACCTGGTCGGTGTCGTTACCAACGGGTCTGCAGTTCTAGGATTGGGCAATATTGGTCCTCTAGCTGGTAAGCCTGTGATGGAGGGGAAAGCTTGCTTATTTAAAAAATTTGCGGGAATTGATGTTTTTGATATTGAGTTAGCGGAAACTGACCCTGACAAACTAGTGGATATTATCGCCGCCTTGGAACCTACGCTAGGCGGTATAAATCTTGAAGATATAAAAGCTCCTGAATGCTTCTACATTGAGAAAAAGCTTAAAGAGAAACTAACGATTCCAGTTTTTCATGATGATCAACATGGAACCGCTATCATCGTCGGGGCCGCGATTATCAACGGGCTAAAAGTAGTTGGTAAAAATTTAAGGGATGTTCGACTGGTTTGCTCCGGAGCCGGAGCGGCCGCAATAGCGTGTCTTAACTTACTTCTTACTCTAGGGATAAAAAAAGAAAATATAATCGTGTGCGACTCAAAGGGAGTTATTTCCACAAGTCGCGCCGGAACTCTGAACGAAAATAAAGCCGTCTATGCCAGTGATACAGAATTCGTCTCGATAGACCAAGCCATGAAAAATGCAGATATCTTTCTCGGCCTCTCTGGTCCGGGGACTATTAAAAAACAATGGATAGCAGAGATGGCAGACAAACCTCTAGTTTTAGCACTAGCGAATCCAATACCGGAGATCATGCCGGAAGAAATCAAATCGGTACGACCTGACGCTGTAATTGCTACTGGACGATCTGATTACCCCAACCAAGTAAATAACGTGCTTTGCTTTCCATTTATTTTCAGGGGCGCCCTAGACGTTGGAGCCACTAAGATAACTGAAGAAATGAAGCTCGCTTGTGTTTATGCAATAGCGGAGTTAGCCCAAGCCGAGAGGTCGGATGTTGTCGCATCAGCTTATGAAGGTCAAGAATTAAGCTTTGGACCAGAATACATAATCCCTACGCCTTTCGATCCGAGACTCATCACCCTAATTGCACCCGCGGTCGCTCAAGCTGCAATGAATAGCGGAGTAGCAACCTTACCAATTGAAAATATGTCAGCATATCGGGAGAAAATTTCTAACCTGGTTTACCAAACCGGGTTTGTCATGAAACCAGTGTTCGAGGCTGCAAAAGCTGACCTTAAAAGAGTGATTTATGCGGAAGGTGAGGATGAAAGAGTTCTGCAAGCCGTGCAGGCAGTTTCAGATGAAAAACTGTGTCTTCCGATACTAATTGGGCGACCAGAAGTTATTGATTTACGGATAGAAAGAGCAGGGCTTCGTATCAAGATTGGGGAACACTTTGACGTAGTCAACCCCGAGAATGACGGTCGCTTCAAAGAAACTTGGACTGAGTACTACCAAATCATGCGGCGCAAAGGAGTCTCACCCGATGATGCTAAAACTGCCGTGAGAACATCTACAACACTTATAGGCGCCATGCTAGTTAGACGGGGGGACGCTGATGCCCTTATCTGCGGATCAATTGGACGTTACCAAGATCATCTAAAACACGTGAACGATGTGATTGGGAAAAAAGAGAATGTGTCAATTTTTGCGGCTATGAACTTATTACCCATGCAAAATCGTACACTATTCATTAGTGACACTTACGTCAACAATGAACCGACTTCTCAAGAAATTGCAGAAATCACGATGATGGCAGCTGATGAAGTAAAGCGCTTTGGGTTGACGCCTAAAGTAGCGCTGCTCTCACACTCTAATTTCGGTACGGAAACCAGCAAATCTGCGACCAAAATGAGTGGCGCTTTAGATATCATCGAGCAATTGGACCCAAGCATGGAAATCGATGGTGAAATGCATGGTGATGCTGCTCTAAATGAATTGATTAGGCGTCGTGCACAGCCAGACTCAAAACTAAACGGGGAAGCAAATTTGCTCATCATGCCGACAGTAGAGTCCGCTAATATTGCCTACAACCTGCTCAAAATGGTCAGTGGTGACGGCATCACGGTAGGCCCTATCCTTTTAGGAGCTAAAAAGGCCGTGCATATCGTTTCACCCACGGTGACTGTTCGAAGGATTGTTAATATGACAGCACTTGCAGCGGTAGATGCAACCTCTAGGGACGAGACTGATTAGCAAAATCAAAACCGTTAATTAACCTTTCAACGACCGATGAGATTCAAACACATTACAAAAAAGGACTAGTAAAAAAAGGAGATAGAAGATGTCGATAGGCACCGACTACACTGGGGAGATGACAGAGAAACAACGCATCTTCCGTGAAGAATATAAACAGAATATTGCGAAGTGGTACTCAGGTTGGGGACATCTGCTTTCGATCTACATTCCTGGAATCATGGTGATCACATTTTGCATAAAACAAATTGAAAACCCGACTTTTTTTGAGGTTCTAATATTCTTTCCAATATTAGTAATTTATAACTTTAATGAATGGTGGATACATAAAAATGCAATGCACAGACCGGTCAAAATTGCTGGGGGCGCACTCATGCCAGTATTTCACCGTCATGTTCATCAGCACCATCAATACTTTACGTCTAAGAGAATGACATACGACGCAAGTCGAGAATGGCGAATCGTTTTATTCCCTCCCTACGCATTATTGCTATTTATAGTTGGAACTGCGCCTCTTGCCTTTGTCTTAGGTCACCTTTGGACAGCTAATGCTGGGTTCATACTCATGCTAGCAACTCCTTTTTACTACTTAAACTACGAAACTTTTCACTTGTGCTGCCATGTTCGTGAAAATTGGTTTGTACGGCATTGCCCTCTCGTCAATACGATCCGTAGGCACCATGCGGCTCATCATAGTCAACAGATCATGATGGAAAGAAATATGAATCTCACTTACCCAATTGCCGATTGGTATATGGGCACAAGCGATCTTGATCGCGGAATAATTGGACATCTTTTCAACGGGTATGATCAAAGCCACATTAAGCGTGAATTTCAATTGGACCAGGGTACCGACCTCAAATAAACCGCCTCGACATTTAGAAACTTAAAAATTTAACAGATGAGTTCAGCGCTACCCACCATCAGACAATTAAAATATTTAATTGCTCTGTCAGAAACACTCAATTTTCGTCAAGCTTCTGAAAAATTATTTATAACTCAATCTACTTTGTCGTCCGGGATCAAGGAGCTCGAGGAAAGCTTAGGCGTAATCTTAGTTGAGAGAACAAAACGCTCGGTTCGACTCACCGTTGTCGGGTTGGAAATATTGCGACGAGCTCAGTCGATAGTGTCTGAGGTCCATGATTTAGGTACAGTTACCGAAAACTTTAAAAAGCCATTGAGTGCCGAACTGAGACTAGGAGTGATTCCTACCATCGCTCCTTTTTTATTACCCATGATCATACCGGCAATAAAGATTAATCACCCAAAACTCAAGCTATACCTGAGAGAGGATTATTCCCAAAAATTAATAGAACAAATACAAAATGGCATTCTCGATTTCGCAATTATCGCACTACCTTTCGATACAAATAATCTTGCCACCAACAGTCTTTTTAAAGATGAATTTTGGTGGGTTGCAAAAAAAGGACAAAAACTCACAGAATTGAAGGAAATTTCGATTGAAGACATTAATCTTAGTGAACTTCTTCTTCTAGAGGAGGGACATTGCCTAAGAGATCACGCCATCGAAGCCTGCAGCACCGGCAAAATGAATCCAAACAAACAATCGTTTGCAGCGACTAGTTTATACACACTGATTCAGATGATTGATAACGGGTTGGGATGCACGTTATTGCCTGAAATGATCGTCAAATCAGGAGCTCTGTCCGGAACTGATCTGATAGCACGGCCATTTTCGAATAAACCACCGTTTCGAGAAATAGCCCTGATCAAAAGAAAGGGCGACAATAGAAAAATTGATTTTTCGCTTCTCGCTGACCTCATAATATCAGAAAAAAAACGATATTCTCCTCGATTAGGGGCATCGCGAATACAACCACTTCCGCCTAAAAGTTAGATGCAAAAATATAGAATCCTAGATAAAAATAGGATTATTCAAACAACCTTTTTCAATTGAAATAATCGATATGGCAAGCACCGAAGAATGGAAATTCCCCAGCTCACTGAGACCCAACCCAGAGAACCTTGAATTCGATCTAAATAAGGCGATCAATTCTGTAGTGAAGATTAAAGCGAGAATTTCTACTGCGGCATTCACGGCTGAAATCCTTGGGACAGAACGTATTGGTAGCGGTGTTCTTATCAACGATCAGGGCTTAATATTAACCGTGGGATATTTACTCACTGAGGCAGAGTCAATTTGGGTAACTACAAACTTCAACCAAAGTATACAAGCTCACGTGGTCGCCTATGATCAAGCGACTGGCCTCGGCTTATTACAAACACTTGGACCCGTCGACATTGAAGGCTGTGACCTGTCAACAACTAATTTACCAAGCCTGTCGGATAATATTTATTTTGCGAGTTACGGTGGTATTGATCATGCATTGCAAGCAAACATAATCCGAATAGACGAATTTGCCGGCTATTGGGAGTATGTGTTGGACAAAGCCATTTACACATCGCCGCCTCATCCTCAATGGGGAGGTGCTGCGATATTTAACGGGCGAGGCCATATCATCGGAATTGGCTCGCTCTTCTTACAGGAAATATATGAAGGTCAGGATCAACAGGGCAACTTGGTCATTCCAACTCACTTGTTAGCGCCGATCATGCAGGATTTATTAGAATGCGGAAGAAGTCTAGCTCCTGCGAGACCTTGGCTTGGTGTTTACACGATAGAATCGGAGGGTAAATTGTTTGTAAGCAGCCTAGCGCGTTTTGGGCCAGGCGAGATCGCGGGTGTGTTGAAAGGAGATCAAATTATAGGAATTGGAGAAATTAATGCTTCAGGCTTGGCAAATTTTTTCCGCACAGTTTGGAACTTAGGTTCTGCAGGTGTGTCAGTGCCGCTCAGAATTTTGCGCGAGGGAAATCACCTAGATCTTGTTATCAACTCGATTGACAGAAATGAATTTCTTATAAAACCCCAAACACACTAAAAAATCGAAAGAATTTTTTATGAACGATTTATTAATCAAGAATGGCACAATTATCGATGGCACCGGTGGGGATCGTTTTCGAGGTGATATCTCAGTCACAGATGGTTTGATAACAGGTGTTGGCAATCAACTCGGTCAAGCCAAGAGAGTGGTCGATGCGGATGGACTCTTAGTTACTCCGGGATTCATCGATGTCCATACCCACTATGACGGGCAAGTCACTTGGGATCCATATTTAACTCCTTCTACATACCATGGAG
>CAJQMS010000097.1 GCA_905479505.1 uncultured Burkholderiales Genera incertae sedis bacterium
GCCGCATTGGAGCCGCTATTCTATATTTAGACGTTGCCTAGATATTGAGCTGTCTTACCATCGTTCTAATTCGCAAGTCTTTATGCACCATACGGTGCATCACAAATGTGCCAATCTGGTGCACGGCATCCTATTTTTAATTAATTTCAAGTTAAAAAGTCCTTATCGCCTGGCACGAGTATTGCTTCGTACCTAGTAACGAGACGAACAATTGAATACGACACCATGTAAACGTTCGTTATGCGGAGGAGAGCACTTTAACCATTATAAATAAGGACTTTCAAAAACCCGATGACTATGAATAACGCCCTAACTTACTTAGTAATTTTTGCTACGGCTTGGAAACAAATGGTAAGTGCCTTGAAGCAATATCAACATCTTCCGTTATTTGCGGTTTTATCGGTGACCCCTGGTATGGCTCAATCGGATAGTCAACCCACATGGATGAATGATCTTAGTCAGTTGTCAGTCGCGGGCGTCGATGGAAACCTGATCGTTTATCGTGAACTACTTCGCGAGTTGACACTAGAGGCAGTTTCTATCACCGGTTTGGCTATGCCCAAGGCATTACCTCCTGTCGTTTTAGCTGATAAAGAGACCGTTGCCAGATATGCGTGCGCGGGTAAATGCAGAGCGGCAGGAGCTTACCACCCGAGGTATGGGGTTGCTTTAGATCGAAGTTTAGACCCGCTTAATGATGACCTTGCTCGATCAATTTTACTGCATGAGTTAGTTCATTATTTGCAACATGAAAATCAGCTCTATGCTGATAAAACTGACTGTGCGCGGTGGTTTAAGCGCGAAGAACATGCTTATTCAGCACAACAACAATATCTAAGAAAGGTTCAGAGTACGTCGCATGTAGCGATCTCGCTCAACAATCCTTGTGAGGCGGGGGCTAGTTAAAACTGGTAGTCCGTATCTAAAAAAATGGTGTTATGAGTGCACATAAGTATTTACTGGAGGTGGTTGTTATGAAAGGTTTAAAAAGAATTAAAAGTACAGCGTGGGCCAAATCCGCCAAAGTGTTGTCAGGAATAGGGCTTGGCATATCAGCGACTTTGATTCTCAACGGATGTGGCGAGCCAGCCGTTTTCGCGCTTCAACCGCTGGCTAAAGAGCCAACGCTCATCACTTTTGAAGACACCGGCGAGGAGGCTATGTATATCCCGTCTACGCCCGACACAATTAAGTGGGGACGTCTCCCTAATTCCACTGACGAGCCACTGCTAACTGTAGCTTCCGGTACGGTAGTGGTTTTCGACACGCTATCTCATGAGGGAATTCTTGAAGATCAGGGAAGGGATCCTACCGAATATTTCGCATCACACAGTATCGACAAAAAATATGTGCTCGAAGATGCGATTGAAATTGCCGGTTCATCCATTAACCATAATTTCTACGAAGATGGACCCCACATCGTTACAGGTCCCATTGGTATTGAGGGTGCTATGCCCGGAGATGTGCTCAAAGTTGAAATCCTAAAATTGGAGCCCCGGGTGCCTTATGGAGTCATCTCCAATAGACACTACAAGGGGGCGCTACCCGGAGAATTTCCAGAGACCCCAAAGCCAACAGAACCAATACACTCCCATGACCCTGAGACGCTGGGTAACGTCTCTATTTTTACACCAACCGAGATAAATGAAGACATCGATCAATGGTTTGGTGTGCTTCACAATAAATTTGGCAAAAGGGTTACTTTCCCTGCTATCCCATTCATGGGGATTATGGGAGTGGCTCCAAATTCGAATGAGCCGGTCCATTCGGTGCCACCTTACTTTCATGGCGGCAATATCGATATCAAAGACCTGGGTATGGGAGCTACGCTTTATCTGCCAGTATTCGTTCCTGCTGGTTTGTTCTATACGGGCGATCCACATATGGCACAAGGAGATGGGGAGGTTGCATTAACGGCACTTGAACAGTCAATTCGGGCAACTTTCCGATTGACGTTGATCAGAAATAATATTGCAGGTACGCCGGCGGGATCAGGCACTTTGGTTCAGCCCTTTGGCGAGACCGAAGAGTTTTGGATCACAATGGGCTTCGATCGTGATTTAGATGAGGCTATGAAAAAAACTGTTCGAGAGTCCATTAGGTTTTTAGAAGAGAAATTAGGCATGGATCGTGCTGTTGCGCTTGCCTACCTGTCGGCGGCCACCGACTTTAATATCTCGCAGGTCGTTGACGGGAACAAGGGTATTCACGCGTTAATTCGTAAAAATGACTTTGTAACCATTATTGAAGATGAGGAGTGATCCTACCCGGAGAGAAGCTTTATCCAGAGGGCGATTTCATCGAGGCAAGTGAGATGATACTTTTTTTTCAAATTGGTGAAACGAAGTATGTTCGCGCAATCCTACTGTTCGGATTCGATCGTTTTATGTCTTTTTCCAATCCAATGAAACTTATGTTGATTAGTTTCGAATTGACCAGGCAGACTAATCTAACTTTGAGTCCGCTTTGCCATTATCAATTATTTTCCTCTGATCAATTCCGCAATTTTGTTATACCAGGATTTAACAAAGAGCTTTTCAATACAGTCAATGGCTCGAGAGATGAATGATTTGAAAATTATTTTGATGACAGACCTTGATGGAACGTTGTTGGATCACAATACGTTCGACTATGAACCTATTAAGACGTTTATGCGCGAGCTCCTCGATAGCGGGGTAGAGATTATCCCCAACTCGAGCAAAACGTCGGAGGAGTTGGACCATTTTTGTGCCGACTTTGGACAAAGATTACCGTACGTGTCTGAGAACGGCGCAGCGCTCTATCATTCAGAGATGTTTTCAGGCGAATTTTCAGGCGAACAAAGAGGTCCTAAGGTTCTGGGTAAACCCGTGGTGGAGTTGATGACCGTTTGGACTAATCAGATCTCCTCGCAGTTACGTGAATTGTGCGTGTTTTTAGACGAAACTGTTCGCATTTTTCAATCGGAGCATTTGGGCTTGAGCGGTGAGGCGTTAGACCGTACGATGAGGCGTAACTATTCGAGACCCTTTATGTTTCAGGGTTCCGACGATGAATTTGATGCGCTTAAAAGCGAGGCGGATCAATTACACCTCAACGTGTTGCGTGGTGGTCGCGTGTGTAATTTGT